>CAZCUQ010000114.1:0-5456 GCA_964501705.1 uncultured Ruminococcus sp.
ATATGAAGTAATCGGAGGTTATTGCGGAAACGGTAAGAGTAACTTTAAATGATAATTAAATTGAAGTTATCAGTAACCCCCAAAAAAAACAAATATCAAATGAAATGTAAGTTGAAAATTAATTTCCGCGAAAATCGGAAGTTCCATTGATTTTTAATGATAAGTATGTTATAATTTCATTATTAAAAAATAAAAGGAAAGAAAAACTATGAATGAAAGATTTTTAAGATCGGAACTTATCTTCGGTAAAGACGGACTCGAAAAACTCCGCACGTCAAGAGTTGCCGTCTTCGGTGCGGGAGGAGTAGGCGGATACGTTATCGAAGCACTCGCCCGAAGCGGCGTGGGACAAATCGATATTATCGACAGCGATACCGTTGCCGAATCAAATATAAATCGACAGATAATCGCCCTCGACAGCACTGTGGGAAAATATAAAACCGAACTGTTCAGAGAAAGAATTCACGAGATCAACCCGGATTGCAAAATAAGAACCTACCCCGTTTTCTTTACACATGAAAACTCGTCGGAATTCGATTTTTCGGCTTATACATACGCTGCCGATGCTATTGATACCGTTTCGGGAAAAACCGAGATAATAATCAAATCTTATGAAGCCGATATACCCGTGATAAGCTCGATGGGTACGGGAAATAAAATTAATCCCGCCATGCTTGAAATATCTGATATCTATAAGACCTCCGTATGCCCTCTCGCAAGAGTTATGAGACATGAGCTTCGGAAAAGAAATATTCCTCATCTTAAAGTCGTATATTCAAGGGAAGATCCCATTTTGCCGAAATGCGGCGACCGGGAAAAAAGAATTCCGGGTTCTGCGGCTTTCGTTCCTCCCGCGGCGGGAATGCTGATAGCTTCCGAGATAGTAAAGGATATTGTTTATCGGTCGGAAAAGCTTACTTTCCGAAATACTTTCAAGCTTTAAGAAAATAATTAAAGTTAAAAAAAATTATACATTGGTTTAAAAAAATCAGCGAAAATATATAGTATAATTGAAGATAGAAAAATATGCCGTTTCGTCGGAAGTGAGGAGTGATGACTGTGCGCAAAAAAATATACGTAAGTCTTGAGGGTTATCTTTCCGACTGCGGCAAAACCGCTGTCTGCCACACATCCGCCGATACGTTTTCCATTGTCGAGGAAAAAACCGAAAAAACCGTCTTTACGGGAAATCTCACTGAACCAATGTTTGACGATGAATCGGGCGATGAAATAAGGATCGCGGATTTTTCGGGATTCAAGGGAAACGGCAGATTCTTTCTTAAATGCGGCTACAGACGCTCAGAAGCCTTTGAAATAAACGATAATATATGCAAAAAAATTAAAAACAATTGCCTCAGAGGAATATATCTTAATCGCTGCGGCTTTGATTTTGATCTTAAAGATAAAAAGCCTGATGTCTGCGAGGATTTTCTTCACGGAAAATGTCACTGTGAAATGACCCCTCTCTATTTCGGCGAACAGCAGCTTGACGTATCGGGCGGCTGGCATGACGGCGGATACGGAAAATACGTCAATGTCTCTGCTCTGACGTGCGCTTCCCTGCTGTACGGCTATCTGTTATATCCCGAAAGCTTCTCTTCCGAAAACGGAGAAGAAGTTCCCATACTGTCAGAATGCCGATGGGGTCTTGAATGGCTCCTGAAAATGCAGGCGGAGGACGGCGGCGTATATCATAAATCCGATACGGTATCGATTCCCACATCTCCCGCTCCTCCATGCGAGGATACGGAGGAATACTATGTATTTCCTATTTCCTACGATGCGACGCTTTACTTTACGGCGGCAGTAACTCTCGGAGCAAGGGTGTTTGAAAACATTGACACCGCGTTTGCAAAAAGACTGAGCCGCGCATCCTCAAACGGGTGGCTGTGGATAGTCAACTGTTCGGACTATGAGCCGTGGAAGCTTCCGTCGGGTACGCACTTCTGCGGGCTGGGAGATTTTGACTGCCAATCTGAAAAAAGCATTTATCTGTGGATGATAAGCGAACTGTACGCTCTTACGGGGTGCGAGCTTTTCGCCGAGAAGTTCGAGAAACTCATCTATAATGAGGACTCCGCAAGCTTTACGTTGGATAATGTGGGCGGATATGCGGCTCTTGCTTATCTGACCTGCGGCGAGAAAAAAAATTCCGGAGTTGATTTCTTCATCAAGAAAAAATTCGGCGACAAGGCGGATAAAATTATTTTCGCTTCATCGAGAGGCTACGGAACCGCTCTGGGAATCAAAAAAACTTCAGACAGATACAATTTTTTTTCAAATATGTCCGTAATATCCGATTCGATAATATGTCAGATCGCGTTTATGATATTCGGAATAGACAGGTACAGAACTCATTCAGCAGACATACTGGGATATATTATGGGAAGAAATCCCATCGGAATATCGTACATCACGGGAGGGGAATCATCGCCTGTAAGACCGGCGCATTCTCTTTCTGTGGCTTCGTCCGAAGCGGTTCCCGGAATGATAGTCAGCGGCGCGAATTCTAAGCGCATTGATGAATTCTCCAAATGGAGGCTTGCCTCAAAAACTCCGCCTGCCAAGTGTTACATCGACAACGAGTGCAGTTATACGACAAATTGTCCGTCAATTTGTTTCGGAGCGCTTGCGGTCATGGCAGCGGCGTTTTATGACAGCAACGGTCTGACCAACAATAATTTTCATTTCAAATGCTGACCGAAGCAGATAATCGGATCTGTTTTTTCACTTGCAGGTTGGTTTTTATTTGATGTTTGTTTTCGGCTCTGCTCCCAAAACCGTGGAAATGAAATATGCCATTTTCACGGTTTTGGGAGCAGAGCCAATCAATTTGCGTTTTCCGTTTCTCCCGAATTTGTTTTGTGAGAGCTGATAACCATTGCGGCAACTACGATTATTATACCTAATACGGCCGACGCTGACGGAAATTCCCTGTATAAAATCATTCCGAAGACTGTTGCGGCTATGAGTTCGGCGGAGGCTATAACCGCAGCGGCGTGTACATAACCCTGTTTTCGGAGCTTGGCATAATTCGTCTGCTCACCTCTGCCGATGACAGAGCAGATGTGAAGGACTATTTTTTAGATACTATATCAATTGCCTCAAGAAGAAATGCCTCATTTTCAAAATGAGCATTGTTTACGAATATTAACTTGACCCCATCACGGCACAGTTCTTCTATAATGTCCTCTGCCAGCGAGATAAGCGTTCCGCCGTTCAAATCAACAGTACCCGGGAAAAGAGGACCGCCTCCGCTCATAGGCTTGGACTTGTAGCCATATGCCGGCGGCGGCATTACAATACCATTTACCCTCTCTGCCGGTTTGATTGAGATTCCCTCCGCTATTGCCGTATCGGTGCAAAGCGGAAGATGATAGCTGTGCTGCTCGGTTGAACCGACAGGCAGAATTACCGCATTACTTTTTTTTGATTCAAATTCCTTCCAAGTCATGTCCTTTATAAACAGACTTTTCATATATGACACCAACTCTCTTATAAAATGCAAGTTTAATATTTAGATTTTGCAAAAATTACTCTTGTATAAAATAATCATATACGAATCACCGACATTTTTCAATGTGTGCAGAATGCAAAACGAATGGATGATATTTATATCCTGCATACAATGACATTTCGGAAATAAAATGCTATAATCAAAATGTAGTCGGGGATACAACAAAATGATGCATGGCAAAGGCGCTGTTCCGTTCAAAATCAACGGACAGCGCCTTTTGAATTTTCCCGTGCTGAAAGGAGAGATGCACTAATCTGATAAAGGGCACTGTGATTTCAAAATCAAGGACGGACAGTTGCATTGTCAGTATGGTAAAAACCGGACTTTCCGATGAACCTTTCAGAGTAGAGGAATCCCTTGACCGCAGGCAGTATAATCTTGACGATGTACTTCTTTTGATAAGCTCCATCCACATCTGTTTATTATCACCGCTGATAAGCTCTTTCGGAACTTTCGGCAGCTCAAATATATGGAAACAGCTCCGTCCTTAAATCCTGCCTTGTATTGCAGTCCTCATTTCATCGACAAGGGTTAAGCCTTTAAGCCTGTTTTCGATTCAAATTCCGTAATGGACATATCAGCTCTCTTTGCAGCATCGGTTATTGTGAGAATACCATCCCTGACAAGTTCGGCAAGAGTATCCAGTTTACCTTCTGTTTTTCCTTCTGCTTTGCCCTCTGCTTTTGCAATTGCCATATCGTTCTCATAATCGCGAACAGCCTTGTCTCTCTGACGAATCTGCTCACGGAGAACGGTATCAGCATTCAGGGCATATACCGCATCAATACCTTTCTGAATCGCAGGATTTTGTGTTATTGTTCTTACCATCTCCAACGCCTCCTCGCTATCAGCTTTGATAAGCTCCATCCACATCTGTTTATTATCACCGCTGATAAGCTCTTTCGGAACTTTCGGCAGCTCAAATATATGGACAGACAGCTTATCGGTCAGTTTTTCATATCGCTTATCTTCCCGAATTGAGTATGACGAATGATATTCAATACAATCAAGATATTTGAAACCAAGAATATTTACGGAATATGTTTGCTCTAAATCCTCATATTTGCCGCCCGATTCAAAATCTTCGCCGTACATTTCACACCAATAGTAAAGTACACGCTCCGCATCAAATCCGTTTTTTCTTGCCTGCATTTCGATATTGAATTTGCGCTTTGCCATTTTCACATGAATATCCAGTCTGCTCAGTTTGCCATCGGCAGTTTCGGGTATCAGTTCAGGGTTCAGTATTATTATCTCATCATCGTCTGTTAAAGGTAAATCAAGCACATCACGAAGAAATGCCATCAGTATATCGGGATTTCTTACAAACAATGCTTTGAACACCACATCATGTGATGCCGAAATTATCTCAGCCATCGGGATCATGCTCCTTCCTCAATTATATTATACCATCTTGTCGAGGTACTGTCAAGGAGAATATCCGACTCCCGACTTTATCACCCTTTCAATTTTATTTATTACACCATTGACAGCCATTGCCACACTGTGGTATAATATCATTGGGTTACTGCGCCCTGTGGATTAGCCACAAGTTAATTATAGCGCGTAATATAGTGCTTATCAATAGAAAAAGCAATTTTTATATTTCTTTCTGTGTTTTGTACAAGAAAGAGAGGTTCATTCTATGAATTTTTACGATAACTTGAAGAAAATCTGTGCCAAACGAGGTTTGAAAGTAACACCCACAGTATTAGAAAGCGGAGGAACAAAGGGTGTAATCAGCGGTTGGAAAAAAGAGAAAGGACATTCCACGAAAGAAAGTCGGAAAACTGTGGAAGTTTAAACTCTCTGAACCGGAAGAGTGGGTTTCCGGTGGAAAAAGCGCAATGGATGATTAAGTCCGTTTTATGAGACAGCATATAGGGTATATTGATTATGGAATGATCCGCCATGTGATCGGAGGTTAATATTTATGGCT
>CAZCUQ010000115.1:0-5345 GCA_964501705.1 uncultured Ruminococcus sp.
AGTGGGCGCGTTCGGGCGGCGGCGTAAGACCCGGCTTTGAAGGCGGTCAGATGCCTCTTATGAGAAGAATCCCCAAGAGAGGCTTCAATAATATTTTCGCAAAGGAATACGCGGCAGTCAACGTGTCAAGGCTCGATATTTTCAAGGAGGGAACAGAGGTTGACGCGGAACTCCTTATCGCTTCGGGCATCATCAAGGACGCTAAGGACGGCGTGAAGATCCTCGGCGATGGCGAACTTACAAAAAATCTTACGGTTAAGGCGGCTGCTTTTTCCGCTTCCGCCAAAGAAAAAATTGAGAAAGCGGGCGGAAAGGCTGAGGTGATGTAATGTGTTTCAGACTTTCAGAAATGCCTGGAAGGACGAGTCGCTTCGCAAGAAGATATTGTTCACATTACTCATTTTAGTTATTTTCCGTTTCGGATGCACGCTTCCAGTTCCGTTTCTCGACGCGTCAAAGATCGGCGAGCTTATGGGCACGGGTTCTATCCTGACCTATCTCGATACTCTCTCCGGCGGCGCTCTTTCGAGAGGAACGGTATTCGCGCTGTCCATTCAGCCTTTCATCAATGCACAGATCATAATTCAGCTTTTGACATACGCTCTTCCTCCATTGGAAAACCTGCAGAAGGAAGGCGAAGAGGGCAGAAAAAAACTTCAGAAGATCACCAATGTCGTGTCACTCATAATTTCTCTTGTAATGGCTTACGCGTATTACGTGACTATGAGAAATAAGGGCGCCGTAAAATATACGGAGGGCTTTGACGGGGTTTTCACCGCGATAGTTATTATCTCGGTATTTACCGCGGGCTCCAGCATAATCGTCTGGCTCGGAAATCTCATAAACGACAAGGGAATCGGCAACGGTATATCGATACTCCTTTTCGCGGGTATCGTCGCAAGGGGTCCTTCGGCTGTTCTGGCGCTTGTTAATCAGGTAAGCTCCAATACCGCCAATGTGGTTCTCGTTCCTCTCGTTCTTATCGTATTCGTTCTTATGATAGGTTTTATCGTCTTTATGAACGAGTCGGAAAGAAGAATACCCGTTGCATTCGCAAAACGCGTGGTCGGAAGAAAACAATACGGCGGACAGAATACCCATATCCCCATAAAGATCGCAATGAGCGGCGTTATGCCTATCATCTTCGCAATGTCTTTCATGGCTATACCCGCGACGATCGGAATGTTTAAACCCGCTTACGTGGCGGCGGAGGGAACGGAGCTTACGTTCTGGCAGAGCTTCTATAACGGCTTTCTGAACGTTTTCAGCTATTCGAGCATATCTTACGCTGTCATTTACTTCGTTCTGATCATAGCATTCAACTACTTCTATGTGGCTATGCAGTACGACCCCGTCCAGATGGCGAATAACCTTCGTCAGAATAACGGCGGTATCCCCGGAATAAGACCCGGCAAACCGACTTCGGATTATATTAAGAAAGTCCTTTCAAAGATAACTCTCGTGGGAGCTGTATTCCTCGGTGTTATCGCAATACTTCCCATACTGTTCAACAGGGCGTTCCCCACGCTGAACATCTCCCTGGGAGGCACTTCGATCCTTATCGTGGTAAGCGTTTCGCTTGAAACCGTAAGAACGCTGGAGTCTCAGCTTATGATGCGTCATCACAGCGGATTCCTTGAATAAATTTTTAGGAGGATAAACAGTATGAACCTGATTCTTTTGGGCGCTCCCGGAGCGGGAAAGGGTACGCAGGCGGAAGTTATCGGCCGCAAGCTCGGTATCCCGCAGATATCTACGGGAAATATTTTGAGAGAAGCGGTAAAAAACGGCACTGAATGCGGAATAAAAGCCAAATCCTTTATGGACAGCGGCGCTCTCGTTCCCGATGAGGTCGTTATCGGTATCTTAAAGGACAGGATCGCTGACGATGACTGCAAAAACGGCTTCATACTCGACGGATTCCCAAGAAGCGTTCCGCAGGCTGAGGCACTTGAAAAAATGGGCGTGAATATCGATAAGGTGATCGAAATATCCGTTCCCGATGAGGATATCAAAAACCGCATCGGCGGGAGAAGAGTCTGCGAAAAATGCGGCGCAAGCTATCACATTACAAACAAACCCACAAAAAAAGACGGCGTCTGTGACAACTGCGGCGGCGCGGTCGTTCAGCGCGCCGATGACGCTCCCGAAACAGTTGTAAAAAGACTTGAGGCGTATTACGCCACAACGGCTCCTCTCGTTGATTTCTATAGGCAAAGAGGAAAATTAACCACGGTCGTCGGAGAAAAAACCGTCGAGGCTACCTCGAAAAAAATGCTTGAGGCTTTGAAGGTTTGATCCCGTGACCCGCAGATCCGCAAAAACATTTTTGCGGACGGTCGGAAATGTTTCTGAGAAAGCACGGGCGTCTGTGCGTACACAAAACGCCCACGCTTCTTATGAATAAAATGAACTGCCGTTCATTTCGCGAACCTAAAGGGTTCACTCTCCGCCCGGAAACGTTCCGGGCAAAGAACGAGTCACGTCTGTTTAAAGGAGGACATGATTTGTGGAAGCCGAAAACGGAAAAGTAGTCAGGGTCTTGGCAGGACATGATAAAGGGTTGTTCATGGTCGTCACCGCAGTCGAAGGAGATTTCGCTTATCTGGCGGACGGAAAGACCCGTAAACTCCAAAAACCAAAAAAAAAGCGATTAAAACATCTTCGTCTTACCAATACTGTAATAGATACCGACGAACTCACCGACAAGAAGCTTAGAAAATTTATCGGCGAATATACGGGTAATCCCGCCGAAAATCCGTAAGGAGGCGTTTTAGCTTGTCTAAGGAAGATGTAATTGAAGTTGAAGGAACAGTTATAGAGGCTCTTCCGAACGCGACCTTTCAGGTTGAGCTTTCAAACGGACATAAGATTCTTGCCCATGTTTCCGGTAAGCTGAGAATGAACTATATCAGAATCGTTCCCGGCGATAAGGTAACTGTGGAGATGTCGCCCTATGACCTCTCCAAAGGCAGAATTACATGGAGAGCAAAATAATTATCAAAAATTTTCACGATAGTAGGAGGAATTATCAATGAAAGTAAGACCTTCAGTAAAGCCTATCTGCGAAAAGTGCAAGGTTATCAAAAGAAAAGGCAAGGTAATGGTTATCTGCGAAAACCCTAAGCACAAGCAGCGTCAGGGCTGATCCAAATCATAACAGGAATTTAATGTACGAAAGCTTGAAACATGAAGCGGAAGCTCCTCTTGTCTCCTGCTTCAGAGTATCTTGCTTCTATTTTCGGAGGTGTATTTTTAATGGCACGTATTGCAGGTGTTGACCTTCCCAGAGATAAGAGAGTCGAAATCGGACTTACCTATATCTACGGAATCGGCCGTAAAACTGCGGACACTATTCTCGCAAGCACGGGTATAAACCCCGATGTGAGAGTTAAGGATCTTTCTGAGGATGACGTCGCAAAGCTTCGTGAGTATATCGACCACAATATCCTCGTTGAGGGCGATCTGAGAAGAAGCGTTGCGCTTAATATCAAGAGACTTGTTGAAATCGGCTGCTACAGAGGTATTCGCCACAGAAAGGGTCTCCCCGTAAGAGGACAGAGAACCAAGACGAATGCAAGAACCCGTAAGGGACCTGTAAAGACCATCGCTAACAAGAAAAAGTAAGGAGGACGGTTTAATATGGCACAGGCTAAGAAAACGACTGTCAGAAGACGCCGCGAACGTAAAAATATTGAAAACGGCGCGGTTCATATCCAGTCCACTTTCAATAATACTATAGTTACTATAACAGATACCCGGGGAAATGCTATTTCATGGGCATCGGCAGGCGGACTCGGTTTCCGCGGCTCAAAAAAATCCACTCCCTTCGCTGCGCAGACTGCCGCTGAAACGGCTGCAAGAGCAGCTATGGAACACGGTCTTAAAAGCGTGGAAGTGTACGTTAAAGGCCCCGGCGCAGGACGCGAGGCAGCTATAAGAGCTCTCCAGACCGTGGGTCTTGAGGTCAAGCTCATTAAGGATGTAACTCCTATTCCCCACAACGGATGCCGTCCTCCCAAGAGAAGACGCGTCTGATTTTACGGAGGTGTATGTAAAATGGCAGTTAGTAAAGAACCTATTTTGAAAAGATGCCGTTACTTCGGCATAAGCCCCATGGTTATGGGCGTTGCTAAGGAATCAAACAGAAAAGGTAACGTAAACGCAAGAAAAAAAGTTTCCGAATACGGTATGCAGCTTAAAGAAAAACAAAAGCTTAAATTTATCTACGGCGTTATGGAAGATCCTTTCCGTCATTATTTCGAGATCGCTTCAAAAATGGAAGGCAAAGCCGGCGATAATCTTATCACTCTTCTTGAATCCCGTCTCGACAACGTAGTTTACAGAATGGGCTACGCTCTCACAAGACGCGAGGCAAGACAGCTTGCTTCTCACGGACATTTCACCGTGAACGGCAAGAAAATAGATATTCCTTCATACAGAGTTAAGGCGGGCGATGTTGTCGCTCTTCGCGAAAGCAGCAGAAGCAGCGCAAAGTTTAAGGAAATCCTTGAAACCAACTCTTCGAGAACCGTTCCTGTTTGGCTCGAAGTCGACAAGAACAATTTCTGCGTAAAGGTTGCGCGTATGCCGAGCATCGAAGATATTGACTACGAGACTGAAACAAGCCTTGTTGTCGAGCTTTATTCAAAATAACGAAGTACTGGGTTTTTGTCCGATTACAATGCGATTTAGGAGGGTTTTGTAAATGCTGGAAAAAATTGTTACGCCGGAAATAGAAACAGCCAAACTCGAAAGCAACGGAACATACGGTATGTTCGTGCTTGCCCCGTTAGAGCGCGGCTATGGCACGACTCTCGGCAACAGCCTGAGACGTGTGCTGCTCTCCTCGCTTCCGGGTGTCGCAGTTACATCTGTAAAGATTGAAGGCGTACACCACGAATTATCTACAATTCCCGGAGTTAAGGAAGATGTTACCGAAATCATCCTTAATCTCAAAGGCTTGACTGCCAAGCTTTACGGCGAAGCGCCCAAGACGGTTTATATTCAGGCTGAGGATGAATGCGTCATTACAGCGGGTGATATCAAGACCGATTCCGAAGTCGATATACTTGTGCCGGATATGCACATCGCGACTCTCGGCAAGGACGCCAAGCTTTATATGGAAATAGTACTCGACAAGGGCAGAGGCTATGCGCCTGCCGAAAAAAACAAGCGCCCCGACCTGCCCGATACTATTGCAGTTGATTCAATATATACGCCTGTACTGAAGGTAAACTACAGAGTCGAGGACACAAGACTCGGAAATGTTACGGATTACGACAAGCTTATCCTTGAGGTTTGGACAGACGGAACGATCTCGGCTAAGGAAGCTGTGTCGCAGG
>CAZCUQ010000116.1:0-5265 GCA_964501705.1 uncultured Ruminococcus sp.
CTCCAAAGTTACAACTAATATGAAGTAATCGGAGGTTATTGCGGAAACGATAAGAGTAACTTTAAATAAAAACTTACTTTAAGTTGACAAAAACGGTAACAAAAACATCATATTAAGAAGTATGTTGAAGATAAATAAGAGGAAACAATCTGAGTCAACTCCAAACCGTAACGACAGCAGGAAAGGAGATAAGGAAGGGGAGCGCGAGGGGGAAACCCAAAGGGGAGAGGAAAAAAATTCCTCTCCCCTTTGGGTTTCCCCCTCGCACCCCTGAAGCTGCGAAGTTACAACAAATGATAACTTACTTGAAGCTAACGCGGAAACGGTAAGACAAACAATATATAAGAAGTATGTTGAAGAAAAATAAGAGGGAACAACGTGAATCAATTACAAACCATAACGACAGTAACTGCCGGATAGCGGGAAATGTCACTATGTGCGGCGGAACAAAGCATTATTGTATTGTTCCGCCGCCCAAAACGATGTCGTCATCATATAATACAACTGCCTGTCCTTTTGTAACTGCCCGCTGCGGTTCATCAAATTCCACGATAATGCCGCCGTCGCAGGATCTTCGGACAACGGCGGGCTGTTCCGCCTGCCGATAACGTATCTTCGCCGTTACTCTCATGGGCTTGTCTATCGCGTCTATTGAAATCAGATTAACGTTATTTGCGGTAAGAGTTTTGGAATACAATTCTTTCTCCGTTCCCAGCGTAACGGTGTTGTCACTCGGATTAACAGACAATACATACAAAGGCTCGGTATTCGATATCCCAAGTCCCTTGCGCTGACCCGCTGTATAGCGGATAATGCCGTTGTGCTTTCCAAGAACGTTTCCGTTTCTGTTTATAAAATTGCCATGAGGATATGTTTTTTCGGTATATTTCTCTATAAAATCGGCATAGTTACCGTTTTGCACAAAGCAAATATCCTGACTGTCATGTTTTCCCGCATTTATAAATCCATGCTCTTCGGCTATTTGGCGAACTTCCGTTTTGTGCATATTTCCCAGCGGAAACCGCGTGTGTGCAAGCTGACGCTGAGTCATGGAATAAAGCACGTAGCTTTGGTCTTTTGTTTCATCCGAAGCTTTTTTTAACAGATATCTTTCGGAAACCTCATCGTACTCGATCCGCGCATAATGACCGGTAGCAATGTAATCACAGCCTAATTCCTCCGCTCTGTGAAGAAGCTTGTCAAACTTCAGATACCGATTGCAGTCAATGCACGGATTCGGAGTTGAACCCGTTTCATACGATGTTATAAAACGCTCGATCACATCTTCGCGGAATCGGTCGGCAAAATTGAATACATAATACGGAATCCCCAAAGAGTACGCGACATTCCGGGCGTCTTCAGCGTCCTCCGAGGAACAGCAGGAGCGGTCTTTCGGAATACAGACATCTTCGTTTTGAAATAATTTCATCGTAGCTCCGATACAATTGTATCCCCGCTCTTTCATCAGAAAAGCCGCAACGCTTGAATCAACACCGCCGCTCATAGCGACGAGCGCTTTATTGTTCATTTTTTATCCCCCGCCTTTTGTGAAATTACGTCGTGTTATCCCAGCTCTATCATTCTGTCAATACAAGTCACCGCCTTGCCGAGAGTTTCGTCATCAAGCTTAATTTCTTCTCCGCCGTTTCCGGATACGGCGTTATATACATCCATCAGCGATGTCGCTTTCATATTCGGGCAGATGAGATCTTTTGAAAGCGGATAGAATTTCTTTTTCGGACAGGCATACGATAAATGCTGTGCAATACTGATCTCAGTTCCGATAACAAATTCCGATAAGGTCGATTTTTCTGCATATTCCATAATTGCTGAAGTAGAACCGACAAAATCCGCTTTCGCAACTACGGATGGTACACATTCGGGATGTACAAGTATTTCCGCGTTGGGGTGCATACGCCGAGCCGTTTCAATATCCGAAACGGAAACACGGGCATGGATCGGGCATCCTCCCCGAAGCAATTTTATATTTTTCTCAGGAACCTGCTTTGCCGCGTAATCTCCCAGATTGCAGTCGGGAATAAACAGTATGTTTTTATTCGGAAGCTTTCTTATTATCCGAACCGCCGAGGATGAGGTAACGCATACATCGCATACGGTTTTAAGCTCCGCGGTGGTATTTATGTAAGCAACGACCGTATAGTCCGGATACTGTCGCCGCACATTCTCTATCAGTTCCTTATCCATTTGCTCCGCCATGGGACAGCCTGCGGCGGGATTAGCCAGAAGTACGGTTTTATGCGGAGATAGGAGTTTGACCGTCTCCGCCATAAAACGCACTCCGCACATAAGCACAGTGGCTTGCCGCGCTTCTTTCGCCCGAACGCTTAATTGATACGAATCGCCCGTAAAATCAGCTATTTCAGCAATTTCCCGCGCCTGATAGCTGTGAGCAAGGATACAAACATCTTTTTCTTTTTTCAGCCGAAGTATTTCCTGTTGTATATCGAATATCATATTTGCTCCTTCCTGACATTTCCGATCGCGGTTACAACGCGATAACCCGCCGATTCCACACGGCGTTCCAGGCAGCCGCGGCACTGTGCGGCTTCTTCGCCGGTGCAGATCTTATTTTCATATAATTCATACAATTTACGCACATGAACGGGAGAAAGGTTCGGCATAACCACATTTGCACCGGCTTTCAGCCCAAGCTCCCGCCCTTGAGGATGAATCGTTCCCAGCGCGGTGGTTGCGGGTATAAGCGCATACGGAAACATAAGTCGAAGAATCGCAATCAACCGCAGCGTAAGCGCCAAATCGCCGCTTTTAAACCCGGAAAACGGCGTTTGCTCATGCGTAATATACGGTCCTATCCCGATCATATCAGGCTTCAGCTCCTTCAGAAATCGAATATCGGCAATAAGATTCGCCGTTGTCTGATAGGGAGAGCCGATCATAAAACCCGAACCAACCTGATATCCCAGTTCTTTCAGATCAAATAAGCACTGTTTTCGGTTTTTCGGACTCATGCTTAACGGGTGCAGCATTTTATAGTGTTCTTCATCCGCTGTTTCGTGCCTGAGCAGATATCGATCCGCGCCTGCTTTGCGGTATTCAAGATAGCTTTTCTTCGATTTTTCACCTATTGAAAGCGTAATAGCACAATCGGGATATCTTTCCCGTATGGCAGAAACGATCTCGCAGATCAGTTTGTCATTGTAATACGGATCTTCGCCTCCTTGAAGAACAAAGGTACGAAATCCGAGAGCATAGCCCTCTTTGCAGCAGGATAATATTTCGTCTTTGTCAAGACGGTATCGCACAGCTGATTTGTTGCTCCTTCGTATTCCGCAGTAGAAACAGTCGTTTTTGCAGTAATTTGTAAATTCGATAAGACCGCGGATGTAAACCTCATCGCCGTATATCCGCCGTCTGACGCGATCTGCGGCTGAAAATAGCTGTTCGTCGAAATCCGACGTTTCAAGCAAAAATGTAAGTTCGGAATCGGATAAGTCCCGTTTTTTCTCAAGTGAATCAACTATTGTCTCACGGGATCTCCCGCTGTTTATTTGCGGCATTTTTCAAACCACCTTTTTTTATTCCGTTCTGAATACAACTTTACGGTATGTATCAAATCTTAACCATTTTGCAAAGAACCTGTTCTTTTCGGAATCGGACGTTTTTGAATATTCGTCAAGGAATCTGCCGATATCATCCTGAGAAAACGCCCTTACGCCAAACCCCCGTCCGTTTACAACGGGAACATTGTCATAGCTGTAATCATCCGACGAAACGATTGCCGTAATCTTCCTGTCCCTCACCTTTACTGCTGCGCGGTCACGGAGAATGATAATATCAAAGCTGTCGGGATATGAATAGCTTTCGCCCTTTACGGGTATCTCGTCGCCGACGGTATACGTGTTGTTTACGGTATTGTATTTAAGAACATTGAGTGTGTTTTGGTCGTAATAGAATTCCTCAAAAATATCGCCTCTTGCTTCAAGCTCTCCTGCCTTGAATGACGCTTTTCCAGAAAAGCCTCCGACCCTTTCCGCCAGCGCTTCCACAACTCCGCAGGCGGAGGTCATGTTCGTGACGCGGTCAATAAGAATAAGTTCGCCGAGCGTTTTGTGCTCCGAAAAGAGGTCTGCCGCAACAGGTTCCGTAAGAACTATCTCACAGACGGCGATCTCGTTTTTGAAAAGTCTGTCCTTTGCGATATGCTCGCCCGTATTCACATCTACGGCGTAATTTATCACGGAGGGTATCCCCGAAACAGTCTTTGTACCGAGCTTTACAAGATAATCCTTGCCCACGGCAAGAGGCTGATCGTCCATCCAGAGAAGCTGCACCGTAAGCTTCCTGTAGACCGCAATGTTTGTATCCTTTACAAGCACGCAGCCTCGGGAAACATCAACCTCCCTGTCAAGGGATATGGTGACAGGCTGACCCTTAAACGCGGTATGAACTTCCCTGTCAGTAAAAAGTATGCCCTTGACATGAGCCTTTTCACCGCCGGGGAGTATGGTTATCTCATCGCCATCGCTTACGTCACCCGACTCGATCTGACCCTGAAATCCCCGAAAGGTGCGGTCGGGACGGCATACGCGCTGAACGGGCATATAAAATCCCTGTTCGGTATTGCTGTCGGAAATATCCACTTTTTCAAGATATTCAAGAAGGGGAACGCCCTTGTACCATTTGATGTTTTCCGACCTTGCCGTAATGTTGTCTCCCTCTGTCGCGGAAACCGGAATTACTGCGGTATTTTCAAGGGAAAGTTCGTTTTTAAGATCCTCAATCTGAGCGTTTATTTCGTTGAACCGCTCCTCGCTGTAACCTACAAGATCCATTTTGTTTACGGCAAAAACAAAATATTTTATTCCCATTAAGCGGCAGATTCTCGCGTGTCTTCTTGTCTGAACGAGTACTCCCTGTGAAGCGTCAACAAGTATAACGGACAGGTCGGCAAAGGACGCGCCGACTGCCATGTTTCTTGTGTATTCCTCATGACCGGGAGTGTCGGCAACGATGAAGCTGCGGTTATCGGTGGTAAAATATCTGTACGCGACATCTATAGTGATACCCTGCTCACGCTCCGCCATAAGTCCGTCAAGAAGCAGCGAATAGTCCGTTTTTCCGCTGCGGCTGCCTAATCTTGAATCCAGTTCCAAAGCCTTTTCCTGATCGGCGTAAAGCAGCTTTGCATCGTAGAGGATATGCCCGATAAGAGTGGATTTCCCGTCATCAACGCTGCCGCAGGCAATAAATTTAAGTAAACCCTTCATTAGAAATAACCTTCTC
>CAZCUQ010000117.1:0-5194 GCA_964501705.1 uncultured Ruminococcus sp.
AATCGCTTCTCCCTCGCGGTCGGGGTCGGTTGCGAGGTAGATTTTATCCGCCTTTGCGGCTTCGGATTTGAGGTTTTTTATAATATCCTCCTTGCCTTTCATTTCCGTATAGACAGGAGTGAAATTATTTTCAAAGTCAATGCTCATTTTCGACTTGGGCAGATCGCGGATATGTCCCATTGACGCTACCACCTTATAGTCGTTTCCGAGATATTTCTGCACGGTTTTCACCTTTCCGGGTGACTCCAGAATTACAAGCTTGGACATTTCTATTGCTCCTTTTGAAGAAGCGGGTATACCGCTTCGGGTTCGGTTAATTAAATCAAATTTACTGAATTGTATCAGTTCATGATATAGCTCCCGCCGGCCGTCGAGGCAATTATTCCCTCAAGTTCCATATCTGTGAGGATCTCCAGAAGCTCGTCGGGTTCTATTCCCGATGCGTCGGCTATTTCGTCACGTACGACCGCTCTGCCGAGGCTTGAGATTATTTCCGCGACAAGGCGTTCGTTTTCGGGGAGAGACGACAGATCGGGCTTTGATTTTGTTTTTTCTTCATTGATCTTATTATATTTATCGTCTGTATTACTGTCTTTGGAATCGTCAGATCCGGCAGATGATTTCGCCTTGCGCCGTCTGTTTTTCAGAAGCTTTTCAAGTGTTTCCGGGGATGTATCGCTGTCATTGTCCTCTTTATTGTCTCCGTCTGTCTCCGACGGGATAAGCTTAGTGTTTTTATTTCCCACGGGATTATACACATCGGTATAAATATAACCGCCCGTGCGGATAATATTCAAAGCGTTTTCGTTAAGCTCATCCTTTATTTCCGAGTAAAGCTCGTAAACCACATCGGTCGCGCTCATAAGCGGGATCGCTCCGTCACGCAGCAGTGCTACATTTCCGCCATATGCCACGTTTGTGATATCTCCGGGAGGAACGACAAACAGGGATTTTCCCTGATTGTTGCAGTGGTTTGCGGTAATAAGCGATCCGCTTTTCATTCCTGCCTGAATGACAGCCGTGCCGAGAGCAAGTCCCGAAATAAGACGGTTGCGCGGAGGAAAGGAATATCTTGTGGGAGCGGCGTCGGGAGGATATTCGCTTAAAAGCGCTCCGTTTTCGCAGATAAGATCTTTATATCGGATGTTGTCTCTCGGATAGTCATAGTTTATGCCGCTTCCGAGAACGGCAACAGTTTTTCTTCCCGAATAGACAGTTGACAGATGGGATGTGATATCTATTCCCACGGCAAATCCGCTTACGGTATCAAAGCCGCATTTGCAGACGGCCTTTACGATCTGCCTTGTTATCCTGACGCTGTATTCGGTAGGTTTTCTGGTTCCCACCACAGCGAGCTTTTGATGGTTTTCATTAAAATCGATATTTCCCTTTGAGTATAAAACGGTCGGAGGATTATCGATATTCCGAAGCGCCGAAGGGTATTCCTCCTCGCGGAAGATCATGATCTTTATTCCGCTTTTGTCGCAGGTATCGATTATTTTTTCTGCGTCTTCAAGTTTCTTTTTTCTTATGTCAGCTCCGTACTTAATAAATACAGTTTTCAGTTCGGGAGCGGCTTCCTCGCACAGTACGGCGAAAGCGTTTTCGGCGGATTTGTATTTTCTTACGAGAAAATTTATCACCGGATTAGCCGCGCCGAAAACAAGCGTGAGCCATACGGAATAAATTCTTTCCGAAATAATATCGTTATTCATAAGAGACGCTCCCTTTCCGAGGTCAGTTCCCACATTATAATGGCGGCGGCGGCGGAAACATTGAGCGATTCCGTCCTGCCTCTCATCGGGATAATGATTTTTTTCATACATCTGTCCGCTGTATCTTTTTTAAGACCGTTTCCCTCGTTTCCGATAAGTACGGCGGAGCCTTTTTTAAAATCTATATCCGTAATTCTTTCTGAATATTCCGAAAGATAGGCGGCATAAGTTGTGATATGTTTTTTTTCAAGTTCGGAAAAAGCGGTGTTTTCGTCCGTCACAGCGGTTTTCATTCTGAAAATGCTGCCCATGGCGGCGCGGACGGTTTTGGGATTATATATATCGGTGCAGCCGCAGCAGATGATCCCGTCGATTCCCAGAGCATCGGCTGTTCTTATTATCGTTCCCATATTTCCGGGATCCTGAATATCCGAGAGAAAGACGTATTTTCCGTTTTCGCGTATAATATCCGAAACGCTTTGGCTTTCGGGGATACGGCAGAGGGCGAATATGCCTTGCGGATTTTCCGTTTGGGAAATATCGCGGGCGATCCCGTCGGAAATAAGAAAAAGCTTAATGTTATCGGGGAATTTTTGCGAAAATGACGGATTTTTTTCTATGAAATTTTCGGTGAAAAAAACAGCTTCGGCATACACATTTTCTCTTAAAGCTTCCCGGAAAAGTCTGAGTCCCTCAAGAGTAAAAAGAGAATTATTAATTCGTTCCCTTTTGTTTTCGGAAAGCTTTTTATATTGTTTTATATTCGCGTTCGATTTCGATGATATTTCCGTTACGCGCATTATTTCCCGCCTTTCCGACGATTTTTTTCTTTGAAAAAAGTCAGAAGTAAATGCTTTTTTACTTCTGACTTATCTTTCTATAAGAATCAAAGAGCGGCCTTTGCTTTTTCAGTGAGGGCGGTAAAACCTGCCGCGTCGCTTATAGCGATCTCGGAGAGCATTTTTCTGTTAAGAGTAATGCCTGCCTTTTTAAGACCGTTCATAAATGTGGAATAATTCATTCCGTTATTTTTGCAGGCCGCAGAGATTCTGGTTATCCAGAGCCTTCTGAAATCGCGCTTTTTCAGGCGTCTGCCGATATAAGCGTAGTTGCCCGATTTCATAACGGCTTCCTTAGCCATTTTGAAATGCTTTGATTTAGCGCCCCAGTAACCCTTGGCGAGCTTTAATGTTTTATTTCTTCTCTTGCGAGTAGCGAGTGCACCCTTTACACGAGCCATTTTAAATTACCTCCATTAAATTATTGGTGAAAAGCAAATTTACTTATAGGGCAGAAGTTTTTTGATTGTGGGCGCATTTGCGCTGCCGCAGATACCCATAGTTCTTGCGATTCTCTTGCGTTTGTGATCCTTTTGGGTAAGTCTGTGTCTCTTGTTTGTTTTCTGGTACTTGATAACACCCGAACTTGTAATCTTAAAACGCTTTTTGGCGCCGGAATGTGACTTTTGCTTTGGCATGATATATCCTCCTTTGATTTGTATGTTTTATTTGAGAGACTATTTGCTCAATTTCGGGGAGATAAACATAACGTATGCTTTTCCCTCCATTTTGATGGGTTTTTCAACAACGCCGGCTTCAGAGCAGGCTTCCTTGAATTTTTCGAGCAGTTCTTCGCCAAGCTCAGGGTGAGCAATCGCGCGTCTGCGGAAACGAACCGAAACCTTCAGTTTATCTCCGCCTTTCAGGAATTTAACGGCCTGGGCGACCTTTGTTTCAAAATCGTGAGTATCGATCTGAGAAAACATACGTATTTCCTTGATTTCAACAACCTTCTGATTTTTTCTTGCTTCCTTTTCGCGTTTCTGCTGTTCAAAACAGTATTTACCGTAATCCATGATGCGGCATACGGGCGGAACGGCAGTCGGGGCGATCTTAACGAGATCGAGATCGTTTTGTGCGGCAAGATTTCTTGCTTCTCTCGCAGACATAACTCCGAGCTGAGCGCCGTCGACGCCGATAAGGCGAATTTCCTTATCGTGTATTTCTTCATTGATTTGCAGTTCCTTGCTGTCCTTGCTTGCTATGGCGAACACCCCCAAATATACATTATAAATTAAAAACGGCAAAGCATAGTACTTCGCCGTTGATTTCAAATTCAAAACAAATCCGAAAAAACGTTACCGTATTCGGAATCCGATACGGTGAGAACGAAGTGTTCTGCTTTATTTCTTCTGTCGGATCAACCGACTTTATTATTATACAACATATTTTTTTATTTGTCAAGTGTTTTTTAAAAATTTTTCAATTTTTTTCACTATTGCCGAATTTGCCGCTTCATTTTCGGATATTGTTTGTTTCATTAATTTTCATTTGATAATTGACTCTTTCCATTCATAGTGATATAATGAATTAATTAAAAACAAATAATGAAAGTGTGATAAGAATCATGGACGAATTTACAGATGCTTTACTGAACAGTACAGATGCGATAATTCCGAAAGAGTATGACTGGTATGCTCCTTTGATCGGAGATTGGGATTTCGACTATTATGATGATTTGGAAAGTTCAAATCCGCGTCATGTTATCGGAGAATGGATATTCAGAAAAATCCTTGAAGGCTCGATTATTGAAGATTTGTTTATATGCCCGTCAAGAAAAGAAAGAATTATAAACCCTCAGGAAGACGGGGAGTATGGTGCGGCATTCAGGAAATATAATTTCCAAGAAAAATGCTACGATATGGTTTATAACACCAAGGACTATACAATTCACGTAAAATGGCAGAAAGAAAAAGAAAATCTTGTAGGGACAGTACAGGAAATACCCTCAAATCGGTTTATTTTTTCGGATATAACAAAAGATTCATTTAAATGGACAAATACTCAATATCAAAAAGACGGAACAATCAAAGTGCTCAGCAATATATTCGCAAGACGCAAAGAAGAATAATTTACTTATTGACTTTTCCGTTCATTGTGATATAATTATTTCAAAAAAAACGGTTTTGTATATCAGGGGGCGGCTATATTGAATGATTTGTTTTATAAATTTGAGAACGACGTCATGACCGCAATTATAAAGAAGGAATCTGGAATATCAAAAAACTTATATGCACAATATATTCATTCAAATGTAGTTAGCAGAGAATTTACAGGATATGGTTTTTATACTACATATGCAGTTAACCAAAAATACAAAATAAAAACAATAAAAAATGCTATGCTTGGGGATATAAATGCAAGTATAAACGATTTAAAACATGGTGCAGGATTTATTTTGTATATTAACAATGGGTTAATTGATGTGCTTGAATGTTATACCTATGATGAAAATTTCCCGTTAAATGTAACGCGATATGAGTTATTTTAGTAAAATTAGCTAAGGCTATATTTTGCAGTCCTTAAACTTTGTTTTAAGGACTGCGATTTTTTGAAAAGGAAACACTTGACATTGACGGCAATCCTGTGGTACAATATGTGTATACTCTTGGCGCGGCGGGTGAGAGACTTAGCGTTGCA
>CAZCUQ010000118.1:0-5184 GCA_964501705.1 uncultured Ruminococcus sp.
TTTGCAAGGTCAGTTGTTGAAGCATCAAAAACTAATTCAGAATTTGTGTGAGATGCTGTAAGGTCAACAGTACCAGATGTTATACTTGCTACAGGTTTATTGTTAGTCTCGCACTTAGTAGCCCAGTTAGCAGCGGACTGATAAACCTGCTTAGCGTTTGCGTTAGCCTTGGAGTACTTGGAATCGTTAAGATATCCGATCATGTTAGGAACGAGGATAGCTGCAAGTACGCCGATGATAGCCATAACAACGATGAGTTCGATAAGGGTAAAGCCCTTAGTTTTTGAATTTCTCATTTGAAATTCCTCCTTTTAAAAAATAATTAAGATTTTATAAAAAGTGCGTAAACACACTTTTTCATGAGTGAAAGGGATTTGATCATTCCCCTGCGATTGGATACTGACCTACATAAGCATAAGCTCCGCTTTCATTGCCGAGGGCGCTGTTCGTATCGATCTGCTGAGATTTACCCGTGTCCGATTTACCGAACGACTTTGAATAATACAAGCAGCTGTCAGTATCTGCGGCGGCGTTGCCGATTGCTATAACATCGTCAAGAGCCGTTTCCTGCTCACTGTAGTAAGCACTCAGAACGGTGTATGTATCGACGTCAACAATCACATAGAAAGCTCCTGTTGTGGAAGCGTTATAAGAAGCGCCGAGGAAATCCGTTATTCCGGCAATTGTTCTGTCGCAAAGACCGTCACCGTTGGAATTTGTGAAATCGTTGCCGCTGTAGTAGTTGCTATGACCGATATTTTTTTCTATGTCGACTCCCCAAAGATCTCCGTCCGAAGCGGAAGATTTACTGCCGCCCGCAGAAACCAGTGATGAATCGGTAAGTCCCTGATATTCGGGGCAAAGCGCACCGTAGAAGCACAATACCTGTCTGTTTTTGCTTCCGTGCTTAAATTCCTTTTTAGCCGGAAGAGCAGGATAATCAATATCATTGTAAGTTGTGCTTACAAGCGGAATACGTTTTGTCTGAGCCTGAGTCAGATAATTCTGAACCGCAATATATGCTTCTTTAGCCATAGAGTTAGCGGATTCGATTTTTGAATCGCGGATTGTCTGAACGGTGTTCGGAACAATGATAGCCGCAAGTGTTCCGATTATCGTAAGAACTACCAGCATTTCCAGAAGGGTGAAGCCTTTCAGCTTATGAGGTCTGCGGAGTTTCAAGAAACTGTTCATAATAATATCCTCCCCGGAAAGATTTTCCTGTTATCTTTTCTTTCCCTTTGACCTTGATTATATTATATAACAACTTTTCAAGTTTGTCAATAGTTTTTGCAAATTTTTTTCTCTAATTTTGTGAATTTGGTAATTTTTATTTTTCAAACGTTTAATTTGGGGTCATATTGAGCAAACTGCACAATAAATCTTAAATTATTGCACTTTTTTAGTTGAAATGGCAAAGTAAAAACTTTTGAAAAAACATAAAATCACATTTTTTTGGAGTCCGAAAAAAATATTTTTCACACTTTTTGCAGGCATTATTTTGTTACTGCCCGCAAAAAGTGCAATTTTTTTCTCTTAACCCTTGAGGAATCTCTCAAGCTCGTTCGGGTCGAGGCACTTTTCTCTTGCGTGAGCCTCGTCGATAATGCCCTCCTTGACCATTCTGGCAAGCTCCTGGTCGAGGCATACCATTCCGACATTTCGTCCCGTCTGGATAGCTGTCTGGATAAGGTGTACCTTATTGTCACGGATCATAGCCTTGATGGAGTCGGTCGCGTTGAGTATCTCAACAGCCGCGACGCGTCCCGTCATATCCGCGCGGGGAATAAGCGTCTGAGCGATGATTCCCACAAGAACGGTAGCAAGCTGCGTTCTGATCTGACCCTGCTGGTGAGCGGGGAAAACGTCGATGATACGGTTGATGGTATCGGACGCACAGGTCGTATGAAGCGTGGACATAACAAGGTGTCCTGTTTCGGCGGCGGTTACCGCGGCGTTGATCGTTTCGTAGTCACGCATTTCTCCTACGAGTATAACGTCGGGATCCTCACGGAGAGCGGCGCGGAGAGCAAGCGCAAAGGTTTCGACGTCATCGCCGACCTCGCGCTGATTTATCATGCAGCGCTTATGCTCGTGAACATATTCTATAGGGTCCTCGATCGTGATGATGTGAGCGCTCTTGTTGACATTAACGTAGTCGATCATAGCGGCAAGTGTTGTTGACTTACCCGAACCTGTAGGCCCCGTAACAAGTATAAGTCCGCGGGGACGGAGCGAGAATTCGCCTAAGATCTCGGGGAGGTCGAGATCCTCAAGAGTAGGTATATCGTTTCGCAAAAGACGGATTGAAATAGCCGTATTTCCTCTCTGGTGATATACGTTGACTCTGTGGCGGTAGCCTCTTCTCGTTATGTACGAGAAGTCGGTATCGATGTGGTTTTTGATGTTCTCGATATTTCTGCCGGTGGTAAGCTGTTCAACGAGCTTCATGATGGCGCCCTCGGTCATTTCGGGGTAAGAACTGAGCTTGCGGAGAGTTCCGTGGAGACGCACTACAGGCGATATTTTCGCTGTGAAATGCACATCGGAGCAGCCTAAAACTCTTGCTTCATCAAGAATTTTGTCTACGCTCAGAATAATTCTTTCCGAAGAGGGAGCCTTGTCGATATCAATTTCCATATTTATATTCCTCCATAAAAATATTTCTTATAAAACAGTATTCATTCTTTCCTCGCGGAAGAAGCGTCATACTGCATAAGTTACACGTACAAGCTCGTCTATTGTGGTAACGCCCTCCTGAACAAGCTCGGAGACGTTATCGCGGAGAAGCTTGGTGCCCTGCTGTCTTGCGAGGGCTGATATCTCGTTTGCCTTGCCTTCGTTAGCTATAAGAGCGCACATATCGGGCGTTGCGACGAGTATCTCATGGATAGCTGTTCTTCCCGTATAGCCTGTGTTGTTGCATTTCGGGCAGCCGCACGAGTCATATATCGTGATAGGTTCCTCCACGCCCATAAGAGCGTTTTCTTCATCGGAGGAATAGCGGGGGGTTTTACATTCGGAGCAAAGCACCTTTACAAGTCGCTGAGCGCATATTCCGATAAGGGAGGAAGCGACCATGTACGGAGCAACTCCCATATCGACGAGACGTGTTACCGTCGAAGCCGCGTCGTTTGTATGGAGCGTGGAAAGCACCAGGTGTCCCGTTATAGCCGCACGGATAGCTATATCGGCTGTTTCCTGGTCACGCATCTCACCGATCATGATGATATCGGGGTCCTGACGGAGGATGGAACGAAGAGCCGCCGCAAAGGTCATTCCCGCTTTTACGTTTATCTGGCACTGGTTTATGCCGTCGATCTTCTTTTCGACAGGGTCCTCAACCGTAATAACGTTGACGTTGGGCTTTGCAAGCTCACCGAGAGCCGCGTAAAGGGTGGTTGTTTTACCCGAACCCGTAGGTCCCGTAACAAGGAAAACTCCCTGAGGAACTCTGAGGCATCTTTCAAACTGATTGAAGTTATATTCATTCATACCGAGGTCGGTGATTCTTCTTACGCCGACATCGCCCGTCGCGAGGATACGGATAACGCACTTTTCGCCGTAAACAACGGGCAGGTTGGAGACACGGACATCAAGGTTGGTGCCGTCCACGACCTGAGAGAAACGGCCGTCCTGCGGCTGTCTTTTCTCGGCGATATTCATGCCGGAGATGATCTTGATACGCGTTATAAGGGAGTTATGTACAACGTTTGAAACGTTCATAAGCTCGATGAGGTCGCCGTTTACTCTGATTCTGATTCTCGTGTAGGACTTGAACGGTTCGATGTGGATATCGGTCGCGCCGGCGCGGAAGGAGTTTTCGATAATGGTCGTACAGAGCTTTACGATAGGCGCGTCGTTGATACGTTCTTCCGCCGAATTATCTTCCGATTCGAGATCCTTGAACTGATCCTCAACGCTTTCAACGACGTTGCCGACATTCTGCATGGAGTATTGTTTTCCGATAGCCTTGACAATAGCCTTTTTGGTTGCGAGAACCGGAACGACGTCCATACCGGTCGTAACCTTTATATCCTCGAAGATATAGAAGTTTACGGGGTCGTTTGTGGCGACGGTAAGTCTTTTACCTGTAATTTTTATCGCAATGATGTTATGTTTTTTCGCGAGCTGTTCGGGGATCTTCTGAACCGCGTCGATATCGATGACCGTTTCGGGATTATCGAGATCGATAAACGGAACATTCAGTTTTCTTGCGAGGACCTGACCGAACTGCACGTCGGTAACATAACCAAGCTCAATAATATAGTCTCCGAAGAATTTACCGGGAACGTTGTCGTTCTTTTTTGCCTCAAGGACGTTGTTAAGCTGTTCCTCGGTGATGATCCCCTCATTGACCATATACTGTCCAACAGGTATATTTTTCATGATAGCTCCTTGTCTCCGCAGAATGGAATTGCAAGCGGCATCTTTCTGCGGGAAGATACCGCCTTTTTTATATCCGTCATTCTGACGGAAAACATAAATAAAATAAATATTTTGAGCGTTTTTTTTAAATTTCTGTTGCAAAAGATAAAAAACTGTGATAGAATAAATAATGTTAATATTAAATTGAAAGGGGACTTACCTATGGAGACCGAAACATTGGTGACAATATTCAATATCATAATTTATGTCTTTGTATTTATGTTCGGAATTACGATCGGGAGCTTTTTAAACGTCTGTATTTTAAGGCTTCCGAGGGGGGAATCGCTCACAAAGCGGAATTCCCACTGTATGACCTGCGGAGCGCAGATCAAAAGATACGATCTGATTCCCGTGTTCAGCTGGCTTATTCTGCGGGGAAAATGCCGCAGCTGCGGCGCTCCCATTTCACCGAGATACATGATAGTCGAATCGCTGACGGGAATCCTTTTTATGGTTTGCTATGCGGTTTATCCTCCCGAGAGCTACGGAATTTACTTTGTAATGCTTTTTTTATTCATAGCCGGCATGGAGGTGCTTGCTTTCCAGGACATGGACTCGCAGGAGATGTGCGTGTCAGTCATAATCTATTCATTTATCGAAGCCGTTCTGACTATCGGACTTACGTTTGTCAAAACGGACGGAAATTCGCTTGTAAGATTTCCCGTAACCATTCGCGAATGTGTCATCGGGTTGTTTGCGGTAAGTGTTCCGCTTCTTGTGATCGGATTTTTAGTCACTCCGCTGATTTACAATCTA
>CAZCUQ010000119.1:0-5180 GCA_964501705.1 uncultured Ruminococcus sp.
CCGTGCGTGACGGCAGACCCCTCTCCGCTCTTAAAAAAATTGGGTCGCTATACGATTATCTTGAGATCCAGCCCGCTCTGAACAACGAATTTCTGATAAGAAGCGCCGATTACCCCGATATCAACTCAATTGAAGATCTGCAGGAGCTGAACCGAAAGATAGTTGAACTCGGTGAAATTATGAATATCCCCGTCTGCGCTACCTGCGATGTTCATTTTATGAATAAGGAGGACGAGATCTTCCGTAAGATACTTACCTACGGAAAGCTTGAGGGAGCGGAAAATCAGCCGCCTCTCTATCTTCGCACCACCGAGGAAATGCTTGAGGAATTTTCTTACCTCGGAAAAGAAAAGGCTTTTGAGGTCTGCGTTACAAATCCGAATAAAATTGCGGATATGTGCGACCCCGATATACGTCCTATCCCTCCGGGAACGTTTACTCCGAGCATGGACAATGCCGAAGAGGAGCTGCCCCGTATCACATGGGAAAGAGCAAGGAAAATTTACGGCGACCCTCTCCCCGATATCGTGGAAAAACGTCTTGACAGAGAACTTACCTCCATTGTTAAAAACGGCTTTGCGGTGCTTTACATGATCGCTCAGAAGCTTGTCGCAAACTCCAACGAGAACGGCTATCAGGTAGGCTCCCGCGGCTCTGTCGGTTCTTCGTTCGTTGCGAATATGTCGGGTATCTCGGAAGTAAATCCGCTGCCTCCGCATTACATCTGCGACAACTGCAAGCACAGCGAATTTTTTGACGATGGTTCTGTCGGTTCGGGTTACGATCTTCCTTCAAAAAAATGCCCGAAATGCGGTTCCGATTTGAGACGCGAGGGACATGATATTCCCTTTGAAACATTTCTCGGCTTTAACGGAGACAAGGCTCCCGACATTGACCTCAACTTTTCGGGAGAATATCAGACAAGAGCGCATAAATACACTGAAACTCTCTTCGGCTCGGAGAACGTTTTCAAGGCGGGTACTATCGGCACCGTTGCCGAAAAGACAGCTTACGGATATGTAAAGCATTATCTCGACGAAACGGGTACGGTCGTTTCAAAAGCGGAAGAGGACAGGCTCACCAAGGGCTGCACCGACGTCAAAAGAACAACAGGTCAGCACCCCGGAGGAATGGTTGTTATCCCCTCAGACTATGAGGTCTATGATTTTACGGCTGTTCAGCACCCTGCGGAAGAAGCTTCTTCCGATGTTGTTACGACACACTATGATTTCCACTCGCTTCATGATACTATTTTGAAGCTTGACGAGCTGGGTCATGATTGTCCGACGCTCTACAAGCACCTTGAAGATATGACGGGTGTGATGACTAAAGATATCTTCGCGGGAGACGAGGAAGTCATGAGCCTTTATCTTTCTCCGAAGGCTCTCGGAGTTACCGCCGAGGATATCGGCTGGGAAACGGGTACGCTTGCGCTTCCCGAAATGGGTACGCCCTTTGTCAAGGGGATGCTGCTTGAATCAAAGCCCAAGAAATTTTCCGATCTTTTGCAGATATCGGGTCTTTCCCACGGTACGGACGTTTGGCTCGGAAATGCCCAGGAGCTTATCAGAAACGGCATCTGTAATATCTCTGAGGTTATCGGCTGCCGCGACGGCATTATGACATATCTTATATATCACGGAGTCGATCCGAATCTCTCCTTTAAAATAATGGAAATTACCCGTAAGGGTAAGGCTCCCAAGCTCCTTACCGAGGAAATGAAGAATGATATGCGCGCTCATAATGTCCCCGAATGGTACATTGACAGCTGTTTGAAGATAAAATATATGTTCCCGAAAGCTCACGCTGCGGCGTATGTTATCGCCGCTCAAAAGCTTGGGTGGTATAAAATACATTTTCCGCTTGAATTTTATGCGACCGTTTTCACAGTAAGAGGCGAGGACTTCGATGCGGAAACCGCCATACTCGGAAGAGACGCCGTTATCCGCAGAATAGCGGAGCTTAAAGAAAAGGGAAATTCCCGCACGGCAAAGGAATCGGGAGCAATGGATATGCTTATGGTCATAAACGAAATGATGGCAAGAGGATTCGGTTTTCTGCCTATTGATATCTACAAATCGGACGGGAAAAAATATATTCCGGAGGACGGGAAAATACGCCTGCCGTTCTGCGCGGCTTCGGGTATCGGCGAAAGTGCCGCGATGGCGCTGAGACAGGCGGCTCTCGGCGGAGAGTTTCTATCGATAGACGAGGTGCAGACAAGAAGCGGCGTCGGAAAATCCGTTATTGAAACGCTTGAATCCATAGGCGCGCTCCGCGATCTTCCCAAAACCGACCAGATAAGCTTGTTTTAACGCTCAATGAGGGTGAATAATATGAAAATAATCAACAAATTCCATACTAAAAGGAAAACAGCCGTGGTTACGGGAGCTTCCGCGGGTATAGGTCTTGAAACCGCAAGACTCCTTTATGACGAGGGATACCATATCATCGCTGTCGGAAGAAATGAAAAGGCGCTTTCCGCTCTTGTGTCGGAGCTTGGAAAAAAACGCGTCAGTGCTGTCTGCGCCGATCTACGCAGTGCCTCGGAATGTTTACGTCTTTATAAATTCGCCGCCACGTACCCTGTTTCCGTTTTGATAAACTGTGCGGGGATCGGCGTTTACGGAGAATTCGTTTCTTCAAGCCTGAGATCGGAAATGGATATGCTCGATACTAACGTCAGAGCCTGTCATATTCTTACAAAGTTGTTTCTGAAAAAGTTTTTCTGTAATAATTTTGGTTATATTGTAAATGTTTCTTCTGCGGCGGGATTTATGCCCGGACCTTTTATGTCCGGATATTACGCGGGAAAAAGCTATGTGACAAATCTTTCCGCCGCTATATATGCCGAGCTGAAAAGGAAACGGAAAAACGTTCATATCAGCGTTTTTTGTCCGGGTCCCGTCAGTTCCGATTTTAACAAGCGAGCGGGTATAAAAGGCGCTTTCAGGGGAATTTCACCTTCTGAGGCGGCTCACGCTCTCGTTGACGGAATGAACCGCAACAGATTTATGATAATACCGTCTGTTCCGATGAAAATTCTGTGCGCTCTGGGAGGCGCTCTTCCAAAAGAATTTGTTTCAATGATTAACTGCGTTATACAGAGTATGAAGAAAAAAATATGACAAAATCCCGTATATTCTAAAAAATGTTTTCAATTTGTAACCAAATTGTAATAATAAATCGGTTAAAACCTATTGGAATTTGTTAAATAATATGTTATACTGTATATATAAGACATTTTTGACATAATTATTATGTAAAGGAGTTTACTATATGAAAAAGTCAATGAAATTACTTGCTGCCGCGGCTTCCGTTGTTATGGCTGTCAGCAGTATTCCCGCCGCAGCGGTAAGCGCTAACGACGCCAAGGAATATTCCGTCAATTATTGCTGGTACAACGTTGTTACTAAAAAATATTATAACGATAAGGACGAGGCAATTGAAGCTTCTTCCGCCGCCGATGTTGTTTACGCGGAGTATTTCGCCAAGGACTGCTCCCTTAACTTCTCGCTTAGTTATCCTTACTACAGCACTTATACAAAGAAGTATTATCCTACTCAGTTTGCCGCTCAGGCCTGCTCTCTCGGAGATATAAACAGGGTCATCTTCGGCGGTCCCGATGGCTCCGCCAAATTAGAGGGCGAGTACGTTTATTACAGTACTTTCACCAGAAGGTATTACAAAACTTACAGTGACGCGCTCAATCATTCCGACCACATCGCCGCTTACGTTTATGACGCAAGTACCGGCAAAACCTATAACGGTTACTCTTATTACGGTTATTACAGCACTTATACCGGAAAATATTACTCATCCTACAGCGCTGCTCTCGCTGCTTCAAAAAATAATCCGAACTACATAAGATACGCTTATTATAAAGGATATTCAGGCTCGGGCAACTACTTCAACAGCAAGACTCAGAAATGGTACTCAACTCTTTCCGCCGCTCTTGCCGCCACCGATAACGCCAATGCCGGTTATGTTTCCTATACAGGCGTGGATTTCACCACATATGTTTATGATGGAAAGGTTTACGCAAGCGAGTCGGAAGCAAAAAGCGCGGGAGGAAGCGACTCGAATATTACCGTTGTTCATAATCACAACGCCGCTCCTTCAAACTCGGAAGGTTATTACACCTATTCCGATTATGTGGTATACAATACGGCATACAGCACAGATGGTTATTATTACTATAACGGTGCATACTATTACGGCGATCCGTATTATTATTACTATACTTACGGCGTTCCCTATTACTATACAACAACAAGTACAGCTTCGGCTGATAAGGACGCCGAAGAGGGAGTGCCTTATCTCAAAGGTTATCCCAAAAAGAATTCATGGACAGGTCTTTCCACCTACATAAAAAACGTTAAGAGCGGCAGTACGGTTGAAATAACAATGAACGGCTGTGAAACTGTTCCTCAGACTTTTCTCGCCAACCTCAAGGGAAGAAACGTTACTGTTGTTTTCTATCTTTCCAACGGTGCTAAATGGACGCTCAAAGGCACAGATATTACCGCTGCGAATGCAGACAAGAATATCGGAGTTGTTTACAACATCACTGATTCCGTTCCGTCTTCTCTCGTTAAGAAAGCTTCGGAGCGTGATAACGGTAAAATGACTGCTCAGTTTGCCGTAAGCGATGGCATTAACGAGTTTGGATTCAAGGCTTCCTGCACGGTAAGATTCAGCGCCGATAAAGCGGGCAGCTTCGCCAAGACTTACCTGTACGACCCTGATGAAAAAACTCTTACTCTTGTTTCCAAGTCAATGGTGAGCAGCGATGGAAATGTCACCTTCATTGCAAAAGAAGGCGGAGTTTATCTCGTAGTTCTCTTTTGAGAGAAATATAAGAATTGTTTAGGCAAAAAAACCGCCGCACATCATCTGTGCGGCGGTTTTTTTATATTGTTGAAAAAATCTCAGTGTATACTGTAAATAACGTCTATGGGAACATCTTTTGAAGCATAGCCTTTTTCAGTTGCTTGAGATTGTGACTTGCGCTGATGAAGGGTGATAAGATTATCAAGGCTGCGGAAATAAGAGCCGATTTTTTGCTGTTCTGATATATTTGACGGAATGTTTACTTTTATATTTGCAAGGTCAGGTGAGTTATAGTCATCGACATTAAAAATTTGACTTGAAGTCAAGCAAAAATTTGCATATATGAT
>CAZCUQ010000120.1:0-5176 GCA_964501705.1 uncultured Ruminococcus sp.
TGGTTCCCTCTTTGCCCCCTGAAGCTCCGAAGTTACAGCAAATGATAACTAACCAAAAGCTACGGCGGAAACGGTGAGACAAACATCAAATGAAATGTAAGTTGAAAATGATTCCCTCTTTGCCCCGACATTAAACTGCACGGAAAGGATATTGGAATAATTAAATGAGCAGGAAAAAATAAATAGTCGGCTTTTATTTTTTGCCGAGAAGCTTTTCCGCGTAAAGCTTAACAAGCTCCACACGTGAGCTTATTCCCAGTTTGCCGTATCCGTCATGAAGCATTTTCTTCACAGTCCCTTCAGATATATTCATGACATGAGCGATATATTTGTTCGGATTCCCGTCCGCTGCAAGAGTAAGCGCTCTTTTTTCTCTTGACGAAAGCTTTTTGAATTCCGCGGCTTTTGGAACGAGATTGATCGTCACATAATATCCCGACAAGCAGTTTTCATCATAACGCGGAAAATATTTTGCACAGAAATAACCGCCGTCGGAGGATCTTATTTTTGTGACCGCCCCCGCTTTTTCTTTGGCGGTAACGGCGGCTTCTTTCCCGCATATCCGCGAAAATGATATCTTGTCTTTTTTCAGAAGCTCCGACATGGTTTCGTTCATATCGGCAATAAAGAAGCTGCCCTGATTTGTCTTTCCTACCTCGCAGAACGCATAGTCGGATATTGCTCCGCAGGTTTGAAAAGCTTCTTCAAAGGACAGAACGATTTCGTTATTTATCTTCGATATTATAGGTTTGGCGCTTATTCTCACGGGAGTGTAATTTTCTCCCGTAAATCCGAAAAAAGACATCGGAGTATTTTTCTCGATACATTCCGACAGTATGCCGCAGAACATTTTATCGCTGATACGGGATTTAAAAGCTTCGGATATTTTTTCTCCTTCCGTGCGGGGCGGAAGCATTTCGGTTATATTTTCGGAACAAGCTCTGATCTCGTATTCGCCGTCTTTTGAAACGGCTGATACTGTGCCTATGTAAAGCGACGAACTTTTGCCGCAGAAAATATCCTTATTTTCCTGCAGGAAGAGCCGGTAATCCTTTATGGCTTTGCCTGTAAAACAAGCCGTGCCGTTCACAAACAAACATTCTACGGTATAAACCGTGTCGTTTCTGCCTTCCGTCAGAATTGTGCATAATTTACTGTTATCGCGGTATCTGTTAAACAGCGAGGAAAGATATCTGTAAGACTGCGGGGATAAAATATTTTCCGCGCTGCACCCCGTGATTTTCTTCCGATTGCCAACGAGTCTTCGGAAAACAGCGTTTGATTCGGTAAGGATAATTTCGCTGTCCCGCATTTTAAATGTGCAGAAAAAGAATTCCGTACGATTTCTTTGGTTTTTTGATGTTTTTTGAATAAAATCGGACTCTGAAAAGTCATCATAAAGTCCTGACTGAACTTCAAGCATAATTATAACCCCTTTTATTGTTTTACAATATTATAATATGAATTCCCAGAAATTGTCAATAGAGTTTTTTAAAATTCGGATTTTTGCTGAAAAATTTCTGTATAAATTTGTCGGAAACACTATATTTTTTTTAATTTTCTGTTACCCGGAGGAAGTAAGACGATACGAAGAGAGGCACAGCAGACTCATTAATACCGGCGAAGCAAAGATGATAAATTCTTATGCTCCCGCACTGTGTCCTTTTTGTCATACCAACCGATTCGTTAAAATTGGAGAGGTGAAGGAAAGAGAGTGCGGAGAGGAAAACTTAGGGCGGTCAGAGGCGGGAATTTTTTCTCCCCTCTTGAAATGAATAAAATTATGTGTTATAATTCATAAAAGAGATTTTTTTTGAAAGGAATGATCCTTATGGACGAAAAAAATGAAAAAACCGCCTCAAAAAAACCCGTGAGCGAAACTAACGGCAATAACCATAATCTGATACCCGATGAGGAAGATTGGATGGATCTCGCTAAGGACGATATGGAGGATTTCATCGAATCACAGGGAATACATATCAGACAGTAAAAAAGAGGATGTTTAATGAGTAAATACTACTGCACCCCGTCCCAAATGAGGGAAATTGAAAAAACCGCCGTCGCCAAAGGCTCTTCGTACCTTGAGCTTATGGAAAACGCGGGCGCATCCGCGTCGCGTTTTATCCTTAAATACAGAAAGGATAATAATATTTCGGGCAAAGTCGCGGTAATATGCGGAAAAGGAAATAACGGCGGCGATGGCTACGTTATCGCAAGAAATCTGCATAACGCGGGAGTCGGCGTGTCAGTCCTCATGATGTCCGACAGCGCGGGAACGGATATCTCCGCAAAGGAACTCGGACGGCTCTTTGAACTTGGTGTTTCCGTGTTTATGCTCTCCGAATCAAAGGAAAAGATACTCGATGAGATCTACGGAAGCTCCCTTATTATAGACGCCGTTTTCGGAACGGGCTTTCACGGCGAGCTTCCCGATGATATCGGCGAGATACTTCATTTTGCCGATAAATGTCTCTCTCCGAAAATAGCGATAGATATTCCCAGCGGAGGAAACGGTCTTACGGGTACGGTCTCAAAAAATACCGTACGCTGCGATGTCACTCTTTCTTTCGCTCTCGAAAAAATCGGGACGGCAGTATATCCGCTTTCGGAATATACGGGAGAGATCATCGTATGCGATATAAAGATACCAAAATCAATTATATTCGGCGCAGAAAAGCTTATCCGCAGAGCGGACGCAAGCTTTGTCAGGGAAAATATACCGCTTCGCCGAAAAAATTCTCATAAGGGAGATTTCGGGAAGGCTCTCAATATCGCGGGTTCGGAAAATATGCCGGGAGCGGCGGCTCTTTCGACAAAAGCGGCTCTTCGCAGCGGAGCGGGACTTGTCACCCTCGCAAGCGTGAAAGGAGTTGTATCCTCTCTTTCGCAGACTATACACGAAGCGGTGTATTTCGGTCTTTCCGCAGGAGAAAAAGGGGAGATTTCCGCCGATAATATTCCCTCTCTGCTCGAAAGAATGAATAACAGTACGGTATGCGCCGTCGGCTGCGGACTTTCCGTCTCCGAAAACACGAAAAAACTCGTAAAAGAGCTTGTAAAAAATGCGGATATTCCCCTGATTATCGACGCGGACGGTCTTAACTGCCTTGCTCCCTGCATAGATATTATCAGAAACGCAAAGGGCGGCGCGGCTGTGACGCCTCACCCCGCGGAGCTTTCAAGGCTTCTTGATATCCCGCTTTCGGACATTCTTTCCGACAGGCTGGGAACGGCACTGAGATTTAATTCCCTCTATGATACGGTAATTCTTGCCAAGGGTTCTCCAACTTTTATCATCGGAAACGATGCGGCTTACGCTTCGTTTACGGGAAACGCGGGTCTTTCGAGAGGCGGCAGCGGGGACGTTCTGACAGGCATATGTCTGGGACTTGCGGCTATGGGTATTCCTCTTGACAAGGCTCTCGCATCGGCCGCATGGATCCACGGAAGAGCCGCCGATATCGCCGCAGACAGACTTTCCGTCACGGGTATGCTGCCGTCCGACGTCATAGACGCTTTGCCCTTTGTGTTTAAAGAAATGAACAGATGACGATTTTTCCCGCTGTTATGTGAAAATGTCCTCTGTTCTGTTTAAAACGGAGGGTAACGCAATGAAAAAATCACTGTCCGGACTTATTGTATCGGGAATAACGGCATTTGCGCTTCTGCTGTCGGGCTGCGCGGCGCTTACGGAGAATAAATCAGGAAAATCTCCCGACGGCGCGGATATGCTTTACACAGCAGAGTGCGAGGTCACCATCGGCGGCGAAGACGACAAGGACGATATATCCTATGGCGGCACGCTCTGCCGTCTCGGCGGAGGAATGTGGGAATTTGACATCACATCCCCCGAGACTGTAAAAGGGCTGAAGCTGCGTCTTGACGAAAACGGAATAAACGCTTCTTTGGGAGATCTGGCATTTAACCTCGAAAAAGACAAGATCCCGTCAAGGGCGGCTTTTTTGAAAATCTTCGCGGCTCTCGACAACGCGGCGGCAAACAAGAATTCTCTTGATTTTTCCGAAACGGAGCAGAATCTTGTTTACGGCGGAAATTCGGGCGGAGAAAAGTATTCGCTTCTCTGCGGCAAGACGGATAACAGACCGTGCGGGATAAATATCGGGAAGATAAGCGTTGTCTTTCTGAATTTCACCGTCAACGGAAAGGCTCCCGAAAGCACAGATACGCAGACGGGAACACAGACGGAGAGCGTAACTTCTTCCGCATCTTCCGCCGAAACTGCCGCGGCAACTTCGGAAACCTCGGTAACATCCGTATCGAAAGCGTCTGTCACATCGGAAAGCACCGTTATTACAACACCGTTTTTCACGACGTCGGAGGAAACAACGCAGGAGTAATAAATTTTAAGGATATTTTAAATGAACATTAATATTATTGCGGTCGGAAAGCTCAAGGAAAGCTATCTTAAAGAAGCACAGGCGGAATATACAAAGCGTCTCGGCGGCTTCGGGAAGATCTCGGTCATAGAGATCCCCGAAGCGAGACTTCCCGACGATCCTTCCGAAAACGAGATCAAAGCCGCTCTTGAAAAGGAAGCGGCGGCGATATCGGAGAAAATTCCCCGCGGAGCAAGAATTGTCATGTGCATTGAGGGGAAAAAATATTCCTCGGAGGGGTTTGCGGCTCTTATCTCGGAGCTTTCCGTCAGCGGGACGGGTACTTTGAATTTCATCATCGGGAGTTCTTTCGGACTTTCGGGCAGAGTAAAGAAAACCGCCGACTACACTCTTTCCATGTCGGACATGACTTTTCCCCATATGCTTGCGAGAATAATGCTCCTGGAGCAGATATACCGGGCTTTTACCATTATTTCGGGGAAGAAGTATCATAAATAAAAGTTTTTGCTGTTACATTTTTTGTTAGCTTCAATTTAGTTATCATTTGATGTTTGTCTTACCGTTTCCGCCGCAGCTTTTAGTTAGTTATCATTTGTTGTAACTTTGGAGCTTCACGGGTGCGAGGGGGAACCCAAAGGGGAGAGGAAAAAAATTCCTCTCCCCTTTAGTTTCCCCCTCGCGCTCCCCTTCCTTATCTCCTCTCCTGCTGTCGTTATGATTTGGAATTGATTTCCTTTTATCGGTCTTATGGGGAAGCGTACGCAACTCTTTACGGCTTAGATTTACTGCTATTTAACGAACGCTCCCAGCCGCCGCAG
>CAZCUQ010000121.1:0-5050 GCA_964501705.1 uncultured Ruminococcus sp.
CGCGGAAAGGGAATAGATGAAAACGCCTTAAAATATATCCTTGAAAGGCACAGGGCGGAGGATATCATATTCGCAGACGGCTGGACGGGAAAAGGAGCTGTTTTAAATACTCTCAGAGAAGCTGTTCTGCCGTTTGAGGGAGTTTCTTCTTCTCTTGCGGTGCTTGCCGACCCCGCTTATGCGACAGAGCTTTGCGGCACTCACGAGGATTTTCTTATAGCAAGCTCCTGTCTTAACTGCACGGTATCGGGGCTTATCAGCAGAACCTTTCTGCGAAGCGACATAATAGGAGCGGACGATTTTCACGGATGCGCTTTCTACGGAGAGCTTTCCTCAAAGGATCGCACCTACGAATTCATCGACAGCGTCGCCCGATATTTCGACTATTCCTTTGTTCCCGAAAACACCGAAAAAAACGGGGAAGCTTTAAGCGGCAGCAAGGAAACGGAAAGTATCGCAAAGTATTTCAAGGTTTCCGATATCAATCTCGTAAAACCAGGAATCGGCGAAACCACGAGAGTTTTGCTGCGGCGCACTCCCCGGATGATCCTCGTCAGAGACAAAACAGACGTAAAATTCATAGGTCATATACTCAGGCTTGCCGCGGAACGAAACGTTCCCGTTATCGAATACCCCTTAAAACTCTACCGCGCCTGCGGAATAATAAAAAATCTATCGGATGTGTGAATTATGTTATTTTTCAGCGACCTTGACAATACTATTATTTTCTCCCGCAAAAGAATGTCGGACACAGACTTCTGCGTTGAGAAAAAAGGCGAAAAAAACCTTTCCTACATGACAATGGAGGGGGCGGAAAAGTTTCGGAACATTACTTCAAAATGCACGTTTATTCCCGTAACCACGCGCTCTCTCGAACAGTACGAAAGAATATCCTTCCCGTTCGGGATTTCTCCCGAATACGCCGTATGCGACAACGGCGGGAGCATCCTTTTGGACGGCGTAAAAGACGAGGAATTTTCAAAGGAATCCTTTTCGAGATTTCTTGAGGCTTTCGAGGAAATATCAAAATGCAGAAAATTCCTTGAAAACTGCGAAATGGTCTATATGGATATCCGCATTGTGGACGAGTGTTTTCTCTTCACAAAATGCCATGAACCCGAAAAAACCTTAGCCGAAATACAGAAAAAGATCCCGTCGGAAAAAACCTTCCGCTACACTATCGGAGATAAAATATACATAATCCCGCGCGGAATTTCAAAAATCCACGCGGTGGAAACTTTGAAAAAACGTCTCGGAGGATTTTCCGTATCTGCCGGAGACAGTCTGTTCGATATACCCATGCTTGAAAATACCGACATCGCTATTGTCAAAAACGGAATTATTTCGGACAAAACGGTCAATCAATTCCAAATAACGGAAATTACGGGAAACAAACCCGACTTTGTTCTCGATATGGTCGATAAGATCATTACGATAAACGACATTAAAAATTGGGCATAAAGTTCCGATCGGCATAACGTTCGCGAAAAATCACAGAAGGAGAATTTCTATGAATAAGAAAAAATCAAAAATTGCGGCTGCCGCTCTCTGCGCATTTATTCTTGCATCGTCTTTTTCAGCCTGCGGCGATAACACCGAAGCTGCCCCTTCGGAAAGTGCGGAAGCTTCTCAAAGCGAATCCGAAACCGAAACGCAGGGTCCTTCCGAAATCGTACTGAATGAAGAAAACGTTAAGATATCGGGACGAACCGAGCTTACGGACGATATTCTCTGGTGCGCTCATTCGGGTACGGGAGTTGAATTTACCTATGCGGGAAAAGGATTTGATCTCGTTATCGCGGGCGATGATTCGGCTTCGTCGGGCGATGAAAACTGTATGGCAAGAATGGCTGTTTATGTGGACGGCGAAAGAACAGAGGATTTTATGGTGGATTCCCCCGAAAAAACCGTGAGGATCGCCGAAAGCGAACATGAAAAGGCTTCCGATATAAAAATCGTAAAGCTCTCCGAATCCGCGCAGTCCACTGTGGGAATAAAGCCTATCGTTATCGCGGAGGGAGAATCTATCGAACCCGCTATCCCCAAAAAAATCAAGATAGAATTCATCGGGGACTCCATAACCTGCGGATACGGTGTTGACGATGAAGTCAGAGATCATCATTTCTCCACGACAACAGAGGATGTCACAAAAACCTACGCCTACAAGACCGCAGAGGCGCTTGACGCCGATTACAGCTTCGTTTCATTCAGCGGCTGGGGAATAATCTCAGGCTACACGAACGATCCCGACCAAAAGGCTGATAATCAGCTTGTTCCGCTTTATTACGATAAACTCGGGTATTCATACAAGGTATTCGGAGGATCTCTTTATCCGCAGGATAAGGATTGGGATTTCTCCCGCTTCAAGCCCGATATCATAGTTATCAATCTCGGTACAAACGACAACTCCTACTGTAAGGGAGACAAGAACAAACGCACCGAATATATGGAAGAATACAAAAAATTCATCGGACAGGTAAGAACCGAAAATCCCGACGCCGATATCTTCTGCGTTCTCGGAGTTATGGGAGCGGAGCTTTTTGACGATATGGCTGAGGCGGCTATCACATTTTCCGAAGAAAACAACGACGATAAGGTGCATTTCGTAAAACTTCCCACACAGGACGGAAGCACGGGCTACGCAGCCGACTGGCACCCTACCGAGGCAACTCACGGGATCGTCGCCGAATACCTTACGGAAGAGATAAAAAAAGCTCTCGAAATTACATGATCTTATTTCTAATCGTATTTTAATTTAATCCGTATGGAAATTTTAAAGATTATGTGATACAATAATTTTATCAGGTTATAAGAAGCAAAAAAGACTCGAAGAAATACCGTAACTCTTCCTGTACGCCGCTTCTTGCAAAATGGAGGAAAAAATATATGGACTTTAAAGGACTTACCTCGGCGCAGGTCGAAGAATCCCGCAGACTGAACGGTTCAAACAAGCTCACTGAACAAAACGGAGAGACTTTCTGGGAAAAACTTCGCGGAAACTTCGACGACCCCATGATCAAAATTCTGATAGTTGCGCTTCTCGTTAACGTAGGAATATTTATTCTCGGCAAAACGGGAGTCGTCGCCGAAAGCGTGGAATGGTACGAGCCTCTCGGCATAGCCATTGCGGTGATCCTCGCAACGTTCGTTTCAACTGTCTCGGAATACAACAATGAAACCGCTTTCCAGAAGCTTCAGGAAGAGGCTTCCAAGATACTCTGCAAGGTCTACCGCGACGGAAAAGTCACGGAAATCCCCATAGACGATATCGTTGCGGGAGATTATGTTCTTCTCCAGTCGGGAGACAAAATTCCCGCAGACGGAATTCTTGCGGACGGAAATTTAAAAGTCGATCAGTCCGTCCTCAACGGCGAAACTAAGGAAGCAACAAAAATCCCCATGCCCGAAGGCTATAAAGATGAAGAAAAATCTCTCGATACTTTGAATGTATACAAGATCTTCAGAGGTACCATCGTCTGTTCCGGCAACGCCGTTATGATCGTAAAAACCGTGGGCGACAAATCCGAATACGGAAAAATCGCCGCGGAATTACAGCAGGACGACGACAGAGACTCGCCTCTTAAGGTTAAGCTCGCAAAGCTTGCCAACGGAATAAGCAAATTCGGATATATCGGCGGTATTGCAATTGCCTTGGCGCTGCTTTTCTCAAGAATATTCCTCGAATTTGAGGGCGGAGCTTCCGCGTTCTTCGCGCAGGAATCAAGCGTGCTTATTCCCGCTCTTATCTCAGATGTTCTCGATGCGGTAATTCTTGCGGTCATCATCATAGTAATGGCTGTCCCCGAAGGACTTCCCCTTATGATTGCTATCGTTTCCGCTCAGAATATGGGCAAAATGCTGAAGGATAACGTCCTCGTCCGTAAGATAAACGGAATCGAAACGGCAGGCTCGCTGAATATTCTCTTCTCCGATAAAACAGGTACCATCACAAAGGGCAAGCTTGAAGTCGTAAGCTTCACCGACGGATACGGAACGGAATACAAATCCGTCTCCGAAACGGACAAAAAGCTCCGCGATATAGCCGTAATGTCTATCCGCGAAAACTCCACATCCGTGATAAACGACGGAAAAGCTATCGGCGGAAACGCTACCGAACGCGCTGTTCTCACCTTTGCAATCGATGAAAAATCCCCCGAGGGTGTCGAAAAAATTGCAAATATCCCGTTTAACAGCTCCAACAAGTATTCCGCAACGACCGTGAAGGTCGGAGATAAAAGAATGACTCTTATCAAGGGCGCTCCCGAAAAGATAGTCGAACGCTGCAAATTCTTCTATAATTCACAGGGCGAAAAGGTTCCCGTAAAGGGCAACTGGATAATTGAAGAAAAAATGAACGAAATGGCAGGACGCGCCATAAGAGTTCTCGCGCTTGCCGTATCGGACAAATCAATTGATAAGGACAGCGAAAAGCTTCCTAACGGCGAATGGACTCTCGTCGGGATTCTCGGAATAAGAGACGAGGTCCGCCCCGAATCTGTCACGGCAATCAATGAGGTTCACAGCGCGGGCGTTCAAGTCGTTATGATAACCGGCGACAGAAAGGATACGGCCTCTGCTATCGCAAAGGAAGCAGGTATTATAGATATCGATGACGCCGTAACACTTACCTCGCAGGAGCTTTCCGAAATGTCGGATGAACAAATCAAAGAAATTCTCCCGCGTCTGAGAGTGATCTCAAGAGCGCTCCCCTCCGACAAATCAAGACTTGTCCGCATAGCACAGGAGCTTGACCTTGTTGCGGGCATGACGGGAGACGGCGTAAACGACTCCCCCGCCCTCAAAAAAGCCGATGTCGGCTTTGCAATGGGCGGCGGAACGGAGGTCGCGAAGGAAGCATCGGATATCGTTATTCTTGACGATAATTTCAACTCCATAGACAAGGCTATCCTTTACGGGAGAACCATCTTTAATTCGATAAGAAAATTCATCATCTTCCAGCTTACGATAAATGTAGCGGCTGTTGCGGTATCGTTTATCTGTCCTCTTCTCGGAATGGACAATCCGCTTAGCATCATTCAGATACTCTGGG
>CAZCUQ010000122.1:0-4899 GCA_964501705.1 uncultured Ruminococcus sp.
TTCTGAAATACTGAGGCAATACGTCAAAATATCCGGCTCATTCATCAAAAAAGATTGATTTAGGGCTGCGTTTCAAGACAAAATGATGTATAATGGAAGATTTTTCAATTACATCAAAGGTGATCAGCGGCTTGGAAATTGTGCCTGTGTTAGTGTAAAAATCAATCTCTGTTTGTGATTGAGCCGATAAAATTGCTTCAATTAATCAGAATATTATTCACAAATGGCGTCTTTCCGCTTTGAAACAAGCTGATTTTATGAATGGCAAAGTCAAATCTATGCGTCAAAAGCGTATGGTGGTTTCTTTCAGTCCCGTTAATTATATTGGTTACGTTCTTTCTCTCGAATTGTTACAAATTGGTTACAGCATTGCCTTTTCGGAGGATGGTTTCCTTTCATGCATATTGTCCGGGTGTTTTTTTTTGCTCTTGACTTATTTCCCGCAGTATGTTATAATTTTTCATATATGTAAATCGAATGAAAAATCTTATGAAAGGATTTTGAAAAAATGAACGAAAAAAAGGAAATACTTATTCTAAAGGAGGGCGAAGTCGCACTTAAAGGTCTTAACAGACGAAGCTTTGAGGAAACTATGGTGAAAACCCTTAAATACAGACTTTCGCCTCTCGGAAAATTTGATATAAGGGTCTCCCAGTCTATGCTTTATATCGAACCGCTAAGCGAAGATATCGATATGGATGAGGCGGAAAAGCGCGCCTCCAGAGTTTTCGGAGCAAACGCCGTGTGCAGAGCACTGGCCGCAGAAAAAACCGATGTGGGAACTCTCAGTGAAAGAATTCTTGCGTACCTTGACGACGAGCTTTCGGAAGCAAAAACCTTTAAAGTTTTTTCCCGACGTTCTGATAAATCATATCCTCTTAAATCTCCCGAAATTTGCCGGGAAGTCGGCGGATATATCCTCGCTCACAGAAAACATTTGTCGGTGGATGTAAACGATCCCGATGTTTCGGTCTATATTGAGGTTCGCGAAAAATACGCCTACATTCATACGGGAAACAAGCCCGCCGCAGGAGGAATCCCCGTGGGTACGTCGGGAAAGGGCCTTCTTCTTCTTTCGGGAGGCATAGACAGCCCCGTGGCGGGTTATATGATGGCCAAAAGAGGCGTAAAGGTTTCGGCTATACACTATGTTTCCCCGCCGTATACCTCCGAACGCGCAAAGCAAAAGGTCGTAAGACTCTGCGAAAAAATTACCGACTACTGCGGAGATATGACATTTTACTGCGTTCCCTTTACGAAAATCGAAGAAGCTCTCCGCGATAACTGCCCCGAAGAATATCTTACAATAATCATGCGGCGCCTTATGATGGAGATTGCTCAGAGAATTGCCGAAAGAGACGGGATTCAGGCTCTTATCACCGGTGAAAGCGTGGGACAGGTAGCCTCTCAGACCATGGGAGCGATCGTCTGCACCGATGAAGTGTGCCGTATGCCCGTTCTGCGTCCCGTTATCGGAGCGGATAAGACCGAGATAATTGAAATTGCGCGCAAGATCGGCACTTACGATATTTCCATAGAGCCTTACGAGGACTGCTGCACCGTGTTCACCCCGAAGCACCCCAAAACCAAACCCGTTCCCTCGCTTGTAAAAAAAGCTCAGAATATGTTTGATTTCGAACCGCTTATAAAGGAAGCGGTTGAGGGTACTGAAACGGAGTATATCAAAATGAATCTGTAAGAGGAAAAATCAAATGAAAAAATCAGTAACAATGTCCGCTCCCGCAAAGATAAATCTTTATCTTGATATTTTAAGAAAACGCTCGGACGGATATCATGAGATCGAAACTGTAATGCAGACGGTCGATCTCTGCGATAAGGTCACGGTAAGCGTTGATACGGACGAAAAATCGGACAGAATAAGTATTTCCTGCACGAATCCCGAAATTCCGACCGATGAAAACAATATCTGCTTTAAAGCGGCAAGAAATTTCTTTGAGTATTGCGGCGGCGAAATCTTCCGAACAGATATTTCCATAGAAAAAATCATCCCGTCAAAAGCGGGTCTCGGAGGCGGAAGCGCCGACGCGGCGGCTGTTATAGCGGCTCTGAATAATCTTCTCGGAGTATGGCTCGATTCGGAGGAGCTTATCAATATCGCCGCGAAAACCGGCGCGGATGTTCCGTATTGTCTTATCGGAAAAACACAGTACTGTACGGGGATAGGCGACAATATGAGACAGCTTCGCGCTCTCCCCGGCTGCCGATTCGTTATCGCCAAGGGAAATGAATCCGTCTCGACCGGTGAAGCTTATCTGAAAGCCGATGGGATCTCCCCTTTTTGCGGAGAAGATATCGCGGAAAAATTCTGTGCGGAAAATATAACCGATATCGCGCCGTACTGCAAAAATCTGTTTGAAGAAGCGCTTGATCTCCCCGAAGCGCAAAAGATCAAGGAAATAATGACAGAAAGCGACGCTCTTTGCTCCTGCATGACAGGCAGCGGCTCGGCTGTTTTCGGTATTTTCAAGAGACTCTCCGCCGCATCGGACTGTGCGGAAAGACTTAAAGCGGCGGAATATACGGCGTTTTCGGTATCTCCTTTGAACTGCGGGGTGTCGGTCATATAAAAATCGACAAAATAATCATAATTATTCCTCCCGCGAGGGCTGTGCCGATCTTCAGCTTTATTTTTGCGGAAAGCTTTTTTCCGAGACCGTGGCATATTTCCACGGAAAACACACTTAATAAAAAAACACAGAAAAACATTAAAACGGCGTTTTTCAGCGTCATACCCGAAAGTCCTGCGGAAAATCCCGTAACTATCGAATCCGCCGACAGACCTATTCCGAGAACGAAGCTTTCCGTTCCCGACAGATTTCGGTCGCAGTTGCAGTCGGCTTTTTTCGCTTTTGATTCGTCTATGCAGACGCAGAGAGGATATTTTTTGTCTTTTCCCCATTCTCTCATAAAATGTTTTGCGAGCATAAGCGCGCCCAGCGCAAACAAAAGGAGCTTTCCCGCGTTTTTGCATACGGACGGATCAAGGAAATTTTGCAGTAAATCCCCGAAAACGGCAGGGAGAGTCAGAAAAAACGCTCCCACGGCGCTTATGATGATCACGGACAGCTTCGGTATCTTTATATCGGCACTTCCGAGCGCAAACGCCGCCGCGGCAATGTCAAGCGTGACAGCCGCGGAAAAAAGTATTACAGACAGAATGTTTTCTCCCCCCTTTCGCTTTCTTTATTTTATTCGCGAAAAAGAGAAAGAGTGAAAAAACTTAGCTATCCTGTCTATAATAACAGCGGTTTTTTTTTGCTTTTTTGTTTCGTAAGGTATTGACAAACCGTTAAAAGTATGCTATAATTATTAGATAGTTATGCTTTGATTGCATTTTTTTATTTTTCTGAAAGGATTGATAAAGACGTGAAAAAGGTTTCTAAGCCTGTTTTCTTCATCGTTGCGATTCTGATACTGATATTCTCGGCTTCCGTGTTTGTCGGATTCAGCAGTTATTACGGCGATATCAAAAAGGTTTATGTCAAGGGAGTCAGTGATATCCGATTCGGTATCGATATCAAAGGCGGCGTTGATGTAACATTTACTCCTCCCGAAGGAGTGGACGCGGAGGATTCTCAGCTTGACTCCGCAAAGGAAGTTATGGTTCAGCGTATGATAAACCTCGGTATTACCGACTATGAATCATATATCGACTACAACAACGACAGAATTATCGTAAGATTCCCGTGGAAAAGCGATGAGACCGATTTTGACCCGCAGGCCGCCGTTAAGGAACTCGGTGAGACAGCTGAGCTTACTTTCCGCGAAAGCAACGAAAGAGACGAGCTTAATCAGCCGTCGGGCGTCACCGCTTCAAATATTATTCTTGAGGGCGCGGACGTTCAGACGGCATACGCCACCTATCAGAGCGCAAGCACTCAGAACTCAACGGGTCAGTGGGTGGTGGCTCTCGAGCTTACCGAATCGGGCGCGGAAAAATTCGCTTCGGCTACCGCGAGACTTGCGGAAGAAGGCGGCTGTATTTCAATATGGATGGACGATACAATGATATCCGATCCGAGAGTCAACGAAGCTATCACGGGAGGAAGCGCTACAATTTCAGGCTCCTTCGATGCGGACAGCGCAAAGGAACTGGCCGATAAGATAAATTCGGGTGCGCTCCCCTTCAAGCTCGAAACATCAAGCTTTTCCACCATTTCTCCCATGATGGGAACAAGCGCCTTAAACGCCATGGTCGTTGCGGGGATCATCGCTTTTGCGGCAATTGCGATATTTATGATTGTCATATACCGTCTGCCGGGATTTGTCGCGGTCATTTCGCTTCTCGGACAGGTTGCGGGAACTCTCGCATTCGTATCGGGATATTTTGATTTTTTCAACGGCTCTATCCTGACTATCCCCGGTATCGCGGGCATTATCCTTGCTGTCGGAATGGGCGTTGACGCGAACGTTATCACATTTGAGAGAATAAAGGAAGAAATTGCAAAAGGAAAAACTCTCGACGGTTCAATAAATCTCGGCTTCAGGAACGCATTTTCGGCTATCCTTGACGGAAACGTCACAATGATACTTGTCGCTATCATTCTCATGGGAGCGTTCGGAACTCCCGACAGCATATGTGCAAAGCTTTTAAACTTCGTATTCTTCATGTTCGGTCCCTCGACCGCCGGTACTATTTTCTCGTTCGGATATACTCTTATGACGGGCGTTATTTTAAATCTCTTCTTCGGAGTATTCTGCACAAGGCTTATGCTTGCGTCACTTTCACGTTTCAAAGCATTTCGGAATATCAAGCTATACGGGGGTGAAAGAGCATGAAAAGACATAAGTTCAATATAGATTTCATCGGTCACAGCAAGGTTTATCTTGCGGTATCGCTTTCAATAATCGGACTTGGAATACTCCTTTCGTTCGTTT
>CAZCUQ010000123.1:0-4856 GCA_964501705.1 uncultured Ruminococcus sp.
CAATCATCGGCAGAAAAAATAAATAATGCTTTAACAACTTTGCTGCTGCCAATGCCGGATTCCTCAACTATCGGACCTGTCATATACTCACCATTTTGACCGATTATTTCTCGAACAGAATCTGCCTGTGTACTTGGAATACTCATAGATATGCCTAAATCATATTCGCCTGTTAATGCTGCACCTTTTTTTGAAAAAGCGCCACTTTCTGCTTTTCCGTTAAAAACCGTAGCCTTATCCTGTGCTTCAAAGTGATCATCGGAATTATAGTCACCACGACTTAATGATACCATAAGAACTGTTTCATTAGGAAGATTGGTTTCAATGAAAAACTTTATTCCGGAATCCTCTTTTTTAGCTTCGACATTAATGTAAACTTCAAATTCAACCGGAACATTGCCTGTTTCGCTGTTAGTTTCAGTTTGTGATGTGGTTATGACTGTTCCATCATTGTATGTACTTTTGCGGCTTCTATCAGCAGATTGAGAAGAATTACTAAACACTGCCAAAAGAACTGCCGAACACAATAACGCCGTTACAAATTTTAATTTCTTTTTCATAATATTTTTCTCCTTAAATATTTTATTCATAATGAAAAAATAACATTTCAAAATAATATGTTCTTATATTATATTTCGACTAAATAATGCAAAACTTTATATATTTTTGCATTATTTAGTCGAATTGCATTTTTATATCATTATTATTTTGTCGGATTACGTGTAGAATATACGTAGCGAGGTGCAAAGATATGATAAATTATAAAACTATTGGAGCAAAAATCAGAGCAAAAAGAATAACTTATGGGCTTTCACAGGAGAAATTAGCTGAAATGTGTGATGTGGGTACTACTCATATTTCCCACATTGAAACAGGTAACTGTGTTCCGAGCCTAAAAGTGTTTATTGCGATTATAAATGCCCTTGACTGTTCTGCTGATGAACTTATATGCGATGAACTTCATAACGTTGAGTATATCTATTCAAATGAAATAGAGTTGCTTCTGTCAGACTGCAGCAGCTATGAACTGATGATAATTACCGACACTATAAAGTCACTGAAAGAGTCTTTGAGAAAAAAACAAATACTTGAATAGGTTATATCATAAATACAAAGCTTTAGGGATTTACTGATTTTTAATTGATGTATTTTATTATTATAAAAAGCTCACGGCACAATGTTTTGAGCCGTGAGCTTTTGTAAAACTTTTCTATTGTTACTATCCTAAATGCAGGAGATGATTTTTATTATTTCGTATAAATTAAAGCTTCCAAAGCTCCTCGGCGTACTGCCTGACAGTTCTGTCCGATGAGAATTTGCCCGAATTTGCGATATTCATCCAGCATTTCTTGCCGAATACGGTTCTGTTCTTGTAATCATACAGAGCGCGGAGCTTAGTGTCAACATAGCCCTCAAGGTCGGTAAGCAGGAAATAGTTGTCGGGTCTGTGCCAGCTTGCGCCGTTAATGAGGGAATTAAAGAGTTCGCCGAACATTCCCGTGTCTCCATCGTTGAAAGTGCCGTCAACGAGAGTATTGACAACTCTCTTTACGCGTTCGTTCGTGTAGTAGATTTTTTCTTTCGGATTGTAGGCGGGACGTATTTTGTCAAGCTCCTCGACTCTTGCGCCGAAGATATATTCGTTTTCCCAGCCTGCCTCTTCAACGATCTCAACATTTGCCCCGTCAAAGGTTCCGAGAGTAACCGCGCCGTTTACCATGAATTTCATGTTGCCCGTACCCGAAGCTTCAAGGCCTGCCGTCGATATCTGCTCGGAGATATCCGCGGCGGGGAATAATTTTTCGCCGTAGGAAACATTGTAGTTCTGCACGAAGAGAACCTTGAGCTTGTCTCTTGTCGCGGGGTCGTTATTGACAAGCTTTGCGATCTCATTGATATACTTGATGATCCCCTTTGCGCGTCTGTATGCGGGAGCGGCTTTCGCGCCGAAAATAAACGCCGTGGGCTGCAGATCGGGGAGCTTGTTATCCTTTATTTGAAAATAAAGATCCATGATAGAGAAAGCATTAAGAAGCTGTCTCTTGTATTCGTGAAGGCGCTTGCACTGGATGTCGAATATGAAATCGGGAGAAATTTCCACGCCTTCATGCTCTCTGATATATTCGCAAAGCTGAACTTTCTTTATACGTTTTATCTCATTGAATCGGTCGATGGTGTTCTGATCGTCAACAAACTTTTTAAGTTCGGAAAGTCTGTCGAGGTCGGTTTCCCAGCCGTTTCCGATCTTTTCGGTGATAAGCGAGGAAAGTTCGGGATTGCAAAGTCCGAGCCATCTTCTGGGAGTGATTCCGTTTGTCTTGTTCTGGAAGCGTTCGGGATAAATTTCGTACCAATCTTTAAGCACGTCTTTTTTGAGTATTTCCGTATGAAGAGCGGCAACGCCGTTCGTATGAGAGCTTCCGTAGACAGCAAGTCTTGCCATGTGGATAAGGTCGCCGTCGATTATCTTTGTGGAATTGATTTTGCTTTCATCGATGCCTTTTGCTTTCATATCGGATTCTCTTTTTTTGTCGATGAGCTTGATTATCTCATAAACAGTGGGAATTACGCTCTTGAAGAGTGGAACGTTCCATTTTTCGAGAGCCTCTCCCAAAACCGTGTGATTTGTATAGTGGAACGTTTTCCCGGCGATATCCATAGCGTCATTAAAGGACATACCGTAGCCGAACATGAGAATTCTTACAAGTTCGGGGATAGCAACTGTCGGGTGAGTATCGTTTAACTGCACCGCGTACATATCGGCAAACTGCGAGAAATCACTGTGAGTTTTAAGATATCTGCGGACGATATCCTGAATTGAAGCGGAGACGAAGAAATACTGCTGCTTCAAGCGGAGTTTTCTTCCCTTTTCGGTGTTGTCGTTCGGATAAAGCACCTGGCTTATCGATTCGGAGAGAACATCATCCTCGGACGCTTTCATGTAATCCTGGTTGTCGAATGCTCCGAAATCAAAGCCCTTGACGCTCTCTGACTGCCAGAGCCGCAGGGTGTTCACGGATTTTCTGTTAAAGCCGATAATGGGAGTATCGTAAGGAACAGCCTTAACGGCGGCGTCGGCGAACTCGACCACAACGGAATCTTCATCGCAGCGAACGCTCCATGCATCGCCGAAATCAAGCCACGAGTCTGCCTTTTCGCACTGGAAGCCGTTTTCTATAGTCTGTCTGAAAAGACCGTAGCGATAGCGTATGCCGTATCCGTTCAGGGGGATATCATGAGAAGCGGCGGAATCCAAAAAGCACGCCGCAAGACGACCCAGACCTCCGTTTCCGAGAGCGGCGTCCTCGATTTCTTCAAGACAGCTGATATCAACTCCGTTTTCCGAGAATATTTCTTTTGCCTCGTCAAGGAGTCCCGCACAGTAGAGGTTATTGTAAACGGCGCGGCCCATCAGAAATTCAGCGGAAAGGTAGTAAGCGCGTCTGCGGCTGTTATGGCGTTTTTCCGATTCGTTCCATTCGGGGATAATATCGGACATCACGGCTCTGGCGACGGCGTTATGCAGTTCATGAACACTTGCCTCGCCGATTGTTCTTCGGCAGTCGCAGAGGAGATTATCGGTGATTTTAGTAAGAAATTCCTGTTTATTCATTATCATTACCTCACTTATTTAAAATACAGTTTTGATTTTATCATAATTCATAATATAATGCAATAGTATTTTTTGATTTTTGGAGCATTGCACAAAAAATAGCAAAATTTTTTTTAAGTCAAGGGTTTTTCTGTAGTTAATAAGCTTATTACATATCGAAGATGCTGATACCGCAGCGGAAGATACCGATTTTCTTCCCGAAAAACCGTTTTTTTCTAATCGAAAGCAGTTCATCTTCAAGAATTGCCGGACAAATACAGGAAAGTCTTACGGATAAAAAAAGGAATATCAAATGATATTCCTCAAAAGCAATTGGTGCGGTAGGTGGGACTTGAACCCACACGTCGTTGACACACGCACCTCAAACGTGCCTGTCTGCCTATTCCAGCACTACCGCATATATGTCGCTGACTCTCTTAACGACATATACAATTATATCACGGATGAAGAATTTTGTCAATATCTTTTTCCGAAAAAAATCATTTTTGTTAAAACTGCATAACTTATCAAAAAGTTGTTCGCGGTCTTTGTTACTGTTGCCGTATAAAATGTCAGATCTCGATTTTTGAAGTTCTTATGTAGTGAAAAAGATACTGCTGGGCTATTCCCTTGTTTTCGAGAACGCATTCGGGCAGACCGTTCGGATAAAACTTCGCCATTACGCGTTTTATCCACACATCCTTCGGAAAAGAATCCGTTTTGTACATACCGAAAAGAGTCACGCACGCGGCGACCTTGGGACCCACGCCCTTGATTTTCATAAGTTCGCGTTCCGCTTCCTCCGTGGGGAGATTTTTCACCCTGTCAAGATCGATCTCTCCCGAATTGATTTTTTCCGCGCAGTCCGAGAGATATTTTGACCGAAATCCCGCGCGCAGGAAATCGTAATCCGAGGGAACTGTACCCTTCAGATCATCTGCCGCGGGAAATCCTCCGTATTTATCGCAAAGTCTCTTTAAGATTCCCTTGATACGTGAAATATTGTTGTTCTGAGAGATAATAAAGGAGAAGAGCGTCTCCCATGCGTCCTGCCGCAGGAGTCTTATTCCGGGAGCGTATTTTATCGCCTCGCACATGGTTTTATCCTCGGAGAAGCGTTTTTTCAGTTCGCCATAGTCGGTTTTGAGGTCAAAATATTTCGCCCAAAAGCTTAAAAATTCTTCTTCAGTGACATTATACAGCGTAAAAATATCATTATCCTGCGAGATTTTCAGCGGCTTGCTGCCTGCGTATCCGAAAAATT
>CAZCUQ010000124.1:0-4841 GCA_964501705.1 uncultured Ruminococcus sp.
CGACGGTCTTGACGGCACGGAGCTTGCCATTTCCGAATCTCAGGAAAGAATGGCTGTGGTCGTAAGAAAATCCGACGAGGAGAAGTTTATAAAGGCAGCCGAAAAGGAAAATCTTGAAGCAACAAAGGTTGCGGACGTTGAAGCGGAACCGAGACTTAAAATGATCTGGAACGGAAAGACAATAGTTGATCTTTCAAGAGAGTTCCTTAACAGCAACGGCGCGGAAAAACATACGGATGTATTTATTCCCGTGCCGGTGACAACGCAGATAAACGAATATTCCGACTGCGAGGAAAGCTGGTCGGTGCTTATGAACAGCCTGAATGTCTGCTCGGAAAAAGGGCTTGTCGAGCGTTTTGACTCGACAATCGGCGCGGGTACTGTTCTGATGCCCTACGCGGGCAAATATCAGCTTACGCCGACGCAGGCTATGGCGGCAAAGATACCCGTCTTAAACGGCGAAACCAATACCGCTTCTATAATGGCGTGGGGCTTCAATCCTTATGTTTCGGATAAAAGTCCGTATCACGGAGCGATATGCGCGGTTATAGAATCTGTCGCAAAGGCGGTTGCGGCGGGCGGCTCATATAAGAACTGCTATCTCACGTTCCAGGAATTTTTCTGCCGCACGCAGAATAACCCGTCAAGATGGGGAAAGCCTCTGGCGGCGCTTCTGGGAGCGTATAAGGCTCAGCTGGAGCTTGGCTGCGCGGCTATCGGCGGCAAGGATTCAATGTCGGGAACGTTTGAGAATATCGACGTTCCGTCAACGCTTGTTTCCTTTGCCGTACAGACTGCGGACGCGGATAAGATAATTTCGGGCGAATTCAAGAAAGCGGGAGATAAGGTCATACTCATAACGCCCGATTACGACGAGAATAATCTTCCGAAATTCGACAGCGTAAAGGAATGTTTTGAAAAGGTCGAAAAGCTTCTTAAGAACGGTACCGCTGTTTCCGCGTGGGCGGTAGGCTTCGGCGGAGTTGCGGAGGCTGTTGCCAAGATGTCTCTCGGAAACCGTCTGGGCTTTAAATTCTCAAAGAAGCTCGATGTCAGCAGACTTTTCTACTCGAAGTACGGCTCGTTTGTCGTTGAACTCAACGGAGATCCGTTTACGGTTGAAAATGTCATCGGAGAAGTTATCGGCGAATACATCATCGACAACATCACTTATAAGGTCGATATGAACAAGGTGCAGAAGGAATGGGAAGAACGTCTCGAACCTGTTTTCCCGTGCAATATCAAGACGGATATGTCAAAGCCCGCAAAATCCTTTGAATATAAGTCGTCATCGCGCCTTAGCCCCTCTGTTCACATTGCAAAGCCGAAGGTGCTTATTCCCGTATTCCCCGGAACGAACTGCGAATATGACTCCGCAAGAGCATTTGAACGCGCGGGAGCACAGACGGAAACGGTCGTTATAAAGAATCTGAATTCTCACGCGCTTGAAGAAAGCATACGCTACTTTGAAAATCAGATAAGAGCCTCTCAGATAATCATGATCCCCGGAGGCTTCAGCGGAGGAGACGAACCCGAAGGTTCAGGCAAATTCATCACGGCATTTTTCCGAAATCCCCGCATAAAGGACGCCGTAACGGAACTTCTGGAAAAACGCGACGGACTTATGCTGGGTATCTGCAACGGCTTTCAGGCGCTTATCAAGCTGGGTCTTGTGCCTTACGGAAAGATCTGCGATATGAAGGACGATTCTCCCACGCTTACGTTCAATACGATTGGCAGACATCAGTCCATGATGGTGAGCACAAGAATTGCTTCGGACAAGTCTCCGTGGCTTTCACTCTGCGGGACGGGAGATATCCACAAGATCGCCGTATCTCACGGCGAGGGCAGGTTTATAGCTTCCAAGAGAATGATAAAGAGCCTTGCTGAAAACGGACAGATAGCAACACAATATGTTGACCTTGGCGGAAATCCGTCGATGGATATCCGCTTCAATCCGAACTCTTCCTGCGAGGCAATTGAGGGAATAACGTCGCCCGACGGCAGAATACTCGGAAAAATGGGTCACAGCGAAAGAATCGGCAAAAACGTATGCAAAAATGTTCCCGGTGAAAAAGATCAGAAAATCTTTGAAAGCGGCGTAAACTATTTCAGATGCTGATATAGTCAGCGGCATTAGAAATCTGAACCCCCGGTCAGGCAAAAATTCAGCCTTATGATTTTTGCAGACAGAAAACACAAATTTTAACGCGGTTTACAATAAAAGCTCCGCATAATATCGCAGCGGCGAAAAAACGGATGTGTCCGTGAAAAGAAAAAACAAACCTCCCCGTAAACAATAGTCAACGACATTAAAAATTTGACTTGAAGTCAAGCAAAAATTTGCGTATATGATTTTTGCGCAGACTGAAAGCACAAATTTTAATTTCGTTTACTATAATGTGCGGCTGATGGAAAAAAATTTTTCCATCAGCCGCACTCCGGTTTCCGGGGAGGTCTAATCAAATTATGCGTTTTTCATAATGCTCATGAGCTTTTCGGCTTCGGAATTAAGCATTGACGCGGTGTTTTCCGCATCAGAGGAGATATTGGAATTCGTGTGAACGACCTGAGATATCATATTCATTCCGCTGAGGACTTCCTTTATTGATTGCGCCTGCTGTTCCGTTGCGGCTGAGATACCCTCGATAAGCTTAGTGTTGCTTTCAACGCCCTCAAGCATATTTTTAAGCTCTTCCGCCGCCGAATCGGCGATATTGATTCCGTCGTCAACTGCTTTTATCGTTTCGTTTACAAGAACCGTCGTTCCCTGAACTGCTTCGGCGCTCTTGTTTGCCAGATTTCGGACTTCATCGGCAACGACCGCGAATCCTTTTCCGTGCTGACCCGCTCTTGCGGCTTCAACGGCGGCGTTTAGAGCAAGAATATTTGTCTGAAACGCTATATCGTCGATGGTTTTAACGATGTTGTTGATCTTTCTCGACGCCGTGCTGATACCCTGCATAGATGTCTGCATTTGCTCCATTTTTTCGGCGGAGGCGTTAAGTCTGTGTTCTGTTTCTCTGAATGCCTCGGATGCGTTTCTTGCAGCGGATGCGTTGGAGCTGACCTCGTCGGATATCGCGTTGAAAGAGGAGGTAAGCTCCTCAATCGTTGCCGCCTGGGAGACGGAGCCGTCTGATATCTGCTTGGAAACTCCCTTCATCTCGCCCGAATACCTGTTGATACCGTTCGATATTGAGGAAATGTCCGAAAATACTTTGCGGAGCTTTTCGGTGTTTACGTTATCGTCCTCGATCTTTCCTTCAAGAGTATCGAGCATTTTGTTTATGCCGCTGCTGAGAGAGATGAATTCCTCGCAGCCATCAACGTTCAGGCGGAGATCGGTCTCGCCGCCTTCTATTCTTCTGACGATGTTTCTTATCCGTGTTACGCCGTCAACGATGTTTTTTCCGACCGCGCGGTTTACGATAAACGCGAGAACAGCGATCCCTATAATCGCAATGAGCGTGACCATAAGAGTAAGCGAAAATACCTGCCCGTTTATTTCGCTTACGGGGACGAGCGCTCCCACATAATACGCATCTGTTTCCTTAAATGTGCAGCGATACGAGATGTTGTTGTATTTAAATGACGAACCGCTTTTCGCAAGTATTTTATCCGTGAAGCCCGCTTCACTTGCCGCGACGCCTATCATAGCTTCATCGAGGAATGCCGATACAGTCATATCATCCTTGTTTATGGCGAAGATCGTACCGTCCGTGCCGATTTTAAGGTCTTTGAGAATAACGTTCGGCTGACTGTCCTCCAGAGCTTCCGTGAGACGGACAGGCTCCATTCCCACCTGAACTATACCCGATTTATCCTGTCTGGGAACGCCTATGTACTGGAAAAGCTTTCCTTCAGCCTCATTCGGCTGAGGATCCTGTGCAAGCTCATAATTCTTGTCAGTGAGCATTTGCAGAAAAGGCTTTGTCTGTTCTCCGCTGTGGAAATCAAAACCAATATAGGAGTCAATGTTTGAAGCGATTATAACGCCGTTTTCATCGGTGATATGATACTCGTCCGCGCCGAGATCGGCTCGTATCTTGTCGAGAGTTTCAAGATCCTTGTCAAGATCGGGATCGAGAGCGAGCATATTTGCGATGACTCTTGCTTTTTGAAGATAATCCTCCTTAAGCTGTTCCGAGAGTTCTTCAATATCTGTTTCGCTTTCTTCAAGTTTAAGTATGGCGTCGTCGATCCTGACGGCGGCGGTGGCGTCGGAACGGTTTGTCGAAAGGAGTGCCTGTAAAAACAGCATTTCCACAGCCATTCCGATAATTACGAAAACGGAACCTACGATGATTTTTTTGAGTATCAGCTTTTTCATTTTCGGACACCTCACCGGTAGTATTATTAATTAGGTACTGCTTGTTTTGTGCGTAATCACTCACTTAAAATCATATCACATATTTAAGAATATTATGTGAATAAATTGTTAAATAATTCAAAAAAATGAAAAAGCAAAGCTAAAACTGCTGAATCTGCGGTTTTAGCTTTGCTTTTTATAAGTAAGGGAATGGGAGAATGAAAATGTTCGATTACTTTATGTTAAAATTATAACATACTTTTTTGGGTTTGTAAAATGTAAATTCCGAAAGAACCATGCAAAAAAATATATGGGTTGATAAATCTTTAACAAACAGCAAAGACAAGAAAATCGGTCAGATGTGGCGGAGCGACTAAGGAGAGTGCAGAGAGGGAATCATTTTCAACTTACATTTCATTTGATATTTTTTGTGGGTGATAGCTTCAATTACGTTATCATTTGATGTTTGTTTTCCCGTTTCCGCAATAACCTCCGATTACTTCATATTAGTTGTAACTTTGGAGCTTCA
>CAZCUQ010000125.1:0-4736 GCA_964501705.1 uncultured Ruminococcus sp.
GTGAGGAGCTTCTGCATTTCTTCGCTGCTTGTGTTGACGGAAGATGTAGCCATTCCCGAAATATTTCTTGCGTTGTCCGTACCGCTTACGTTTTCGTTTATCTTGTCGGAGATGATATTTGTCTCACCCGATATCTCGTGGATAAGAGCCGTCTGCTCGGAAACGGACTGCGCAAGAAACGATGAACCGTTTGCGACTTCTCCCGCTCCCTCGAGAACCTGACCGCTTGCCTGTTCGATACCGCTTATGGTTTTCTTGAGAGAATCGTTAATGCTGTCGAGAGATACTTCGAGTTCTTCATAGTCGCCTATGTACGTTACGGAAGAATCAATAGAGAAATTTCCGTGAGCGATATTATCAAGACGCTTTGAGATATCGTCGATATATTCCTTGATAATGCTGTTGCTGTGTTCGATGGTACGGCAGAGAGTACCTATCTCATCATCTGCGCCGTAAGAAAATTTCGCGCTGAGCTGTCCCTCGTTGACGCGTTTTGCCTCTTCGGTGACGATTCCGAGAGGACGAAAGGCTCTTCTCAGAACCAGTCCCGCAAAGGATATTATCACAACCGTAAAGATAATTGTAATGATCGCGAGTATCGCTATAAGATTATAGTCATCCGCATAATATTCCGACTTGTTAAAAGCGTAGCCGATCTTCCAGCCTGTTGTTTCAAGCGTCTGTTCCTTGTAAATGACCTTGTTTCCATCATAGTCGGTATATTCCGTGTCGCCCGAAGCATCCGCGGTATATCCATCAAGCGCGTCGGCAAGTTTAAAGTTTACGTCGTTCCCGTCATCATCAACATAGGGAAGGAACTGCTCGCTTTCATGTACGATAATATCCCCGCCGTCCGTGCTGAGTACGGCGTAGCCGGACTCGTCAAGCGAGAGAGTTTTTGTCATCTCCGAAAGCTGGTCAATGAAAATATCTATAGCGACGACACCTACTACAGTATTATCTTCCTCCAATTTGAGGGCGATCGTAATTACCTGCTTTCCCGTCTGAGCGTCGGTATACGGAGCGGTAACAATAGCCGAGTCCGAAGCCTTCGCGTTCTGGTACCATGCTCTTGTTGTCGGATCGTATTCTTCGGGAGTAGGAGCCCAGCCTCCGCCGAAAACGCTGGTTTTATCTTCAAATCCGATGTAGCATTCAAAAAAATCCTCATCGCGAGAAATGCAGTTTTTGAGGAAGGACGCGCATACTCTTTTATTGAGATGGTATTTTTCGCTTATTATTTCGTCCTGCATAATATCAATGATCGTGATTTTTTTCTGTATCCACGTATCCATTACGGATGCGCACTGCGCAAGTTCCGAATTTGTGTACTGCTCATTAAGCGTGCGTCTGTTCGCGATAGATACCGAGCTTGCTATAACAGACAGTATAATGAGCGCGGCTGCCCCAAGAATTGTTATTCTTCTGCTGATTTGTGATTTTAAGCCGTTGTTGTTTTTCATATTAACCTCCTGCAGAAATATTAGCAAAAGTATATATCACATTTTGCTGAACATTTCTTTAAAAATATTTTTAACGAATTTAAAACAAAATACATTTTCTGCCCGAAAAATCCGAAAAACGGCACAGATCTTACCGTACCTTTGAAAAAAGTTATTTTACGAAAACAAATCTTTTAAGCTCGAATAAATTTCTTTCCTTGAAGTAATCCGCCGTCCGGAAATGTCTCCGATCGTGCGAACCGTAAACATAAACTCTGTCTCCGAAGACGCGCTCTTCACCGTCGGGAATGTATTCATGACCCCCGGAAGATATGAATTTGCCATAATATAACACCTCCTGTAAATTTTGTTAAATGACCAGTCCGTCAGATTCGATATTGTCGGCGAGAACAAAATAAATATCATGCTATCCCGTTATTTTTCACGGAGCTTCGGGGAAAAATCGTTCATCTCCGACGGCTATTGACATACTCACAAACGTATGATATAATTATTACAGCAATTTTCTGTAAAGATAGGACAATCGGCAATGGAAAAAATCAAAAATACAAAATACAATATAGACAGGGACGGCTTTGTGGGTGAGCTTTTTGTCGGAGACAAATATCCCGAAAAAGTTGTGATACGGCCCGGAGGCGCGGGAATGAAACGTGAGGATTTCACGGCCGCTTCCGAATTTCTTGCGGACGCGGGATTTTCCGTGCTTATCATCGGTCTTTATCTGTGGGACGGAATGTCGCGCGACGCGGCGTTTATCCCGATAGACTATGTTGAAAGAGCCATAGCCGCGGCAAAAAGAGATATAGCTCTCCCCCGTATGAAATTTGCCATATGCGGTTATTCCCTCGGAGCTTCGTATTCTCTTGCGGCAGCTTCCGTGATTCCCGAAATATCCCGCGTGGCGGCGGCTTCTCCCTTTGACTATGTCATGGAAGCCTGCAAAAATCTGAAACCCCTCGGGATATCCTCATTCTGTTTCCGCGGAAAGGAGCTTCCGTTCGTAAAGCTCAGGATTCTTGACTATGACCTGTTAAGATTGATGATAAGAATAAAACGAGACAAAAGCTACGGCTCGAAAAGAGCGCTCCGATATATCTATGACCATACTCCGTTAAATGACGAAGCGGCTGTTCCCGTGGAAAATATGCACGCGGACGTGCTTCTTCTCGCATCGGAAAACGATGATCTCTGGCCGTCCGGAGAAGCGGTGAGAAGAATGTCGGAAAGGCTTGAAAAAAATAACTACGCATATGAGGTCAGAACTCATATATACGATAAAGGAAGCCATATTCTCGGAATAAGCGCCGATCTTTCCTCAAAGAAAAACCGTTTTCTCTACAAGAATCTCGAGGCTTTCAAAAACGATCCCGACGGCGCGAAGGAAGCGCTCCTTGACAGTCTTGAAAAAATCATCAGCTTTTTAAAGGAAATGTAAAAAACATATTCGCCGTTTCGCGGATTCCCGATAATAGCGGCGTCACGCGGCAATATGTTAAACGAAGCGTTCATACCGAACGCTTTTTTACGCGGTAATTTCCGAACGATCCGCTTTTTCGGCGTTTTCCGAGGAATTGCCGCCATCGTTCGCTGAAAGCTTATTCTCGATTATCCACGCACAGGTATATGCCTTTGCCATATTGAATATCGGAAAAAGAACGACTATCGGAAATCCGAGTACGCAAAGCACCATGAACGGAACATAGCTTATTATCATTGCCGAATAAACAGCCCTTGAACCATCCATCAGACTTATTCCCTCACGGAGTGTCTCAAACGGGTTCTTATCGGGATTCTCCGCGTAGAGAAACGGAACAGCCTCAAATTTTACCGTCAGAAGAAGAAAAATCACATACGCGCATATAAGAAGCACCGCCGTACCCATATGTATGAAATTTTCCGTAACTCTGCTGTTTGTATTTGCTGTAAGCTCCGAAGCAATGAAAACACCCACAGCGGATATTATTCCGAAAGGAATATACATCACAAGCTTCTGCAGAGAGATCACAGCGCTGAGAACAAGCGCTTTCAGCCATCTGTGAATTTCGAGATATCCGAAAAACGCTCCCGAAACGGGCGCGGTTTTTCCTTTCGCTATCTGGAAATAGCACCATTTTATTCCGTAATAAAGCGGAGTAATGACGATAAATCCAATGGTAAAAAACACTGCCGCCGCCGCAATTATCGGCGGATCACTTATCAAAGCGGAGATCGGATCGGAAAATTCCGCGTTGGGAAAGAACCTTTTCACGAACAGAAGAAACAAAAGCAGAAAGACCGAAATTGCTCCCGCTTCGGCAAGGAGCAGAAATTCCGTTTCTATCCAGTAATCCGAAAGCTTTGAAAACACCGTACTTTTAAAAATTCTTCCCTTTTTTCCCCTATCCATCGCAGTCCTCAAAATTTCTTGCGGCGTATTCATCCGCTGCGTTTCCGAAATCGGGACGGTAATAATCCGCCGCAAGCTCGCCCGAATCGGTAAATCCCACAGCGCTGCCATCGGGAATTTTCCGAAGTATCTCGAAGCAGCCGCTCTGCTGCCACATCTGCGCGGTAACGAGAACCTCGTAGCCCTCGCCGACTCCGCACATGAATTCCATAGGTTTCATTTTCGGAAGACCGAAGCATGAGAGCATATTCATCATTATTCCCGAATGAGTCATTATTCCCGCTCTGAGTACCTCATCGTCCATCATATTGCGTATTATCGCGTTCAGGGAAGCATAGCAGCGAAGAAGCATATTCCTGAGACTTTCGCCGTTCGGCGGAGGATTGTCAAGTCCTCCGCTGAGCCATTTTTTATATGAATCGAGAGGCGCTGCGTCCTCGGCTTTCACTCCCTCAAAAACTCCGAAATCCATTTCTCTTAGGTCGTCCACGATAACTATTTCTCTGTCGGGGAACATAATTTCCGCAGACATTACCGCTCTTTCAAGAGGGCTTGAATAAACTCTTTCGACCTTGGGATATTCATACATACGGTATTTTGCGCAAAGCTCGTCTCTGCCGTCCTCGGAAAGCGGCAGATCTGTCTTTCCGATATATTTTCCCTCATCGTTGGCGTTTGTTCTTCCGTGGCGGAGGAAAAAAAGTCTGTAAGCCTTCAACTCAGTAATCAACTCCTGTTCATATCTATTATAATGTATTATTCCCTAATTGTCAATATTTTTTTCATAATATCGTCTTTTTTTTATTTTGTGGGGTGCATTACAGTAAACGGCATTAAAATTTGTGCTTTCAGTCTGCGCAAAAATCATATACGCAAATTTTTGCTTG
>CAZCUQ010000126.1:0-4493 GCA_964501705.1 uncultured Ruminococcus sp.
TTTTTTCTTCTGATATAATATATACAGCAAATTCAAAATATTTATGAAAGGACTTAAAAAAAATGACAGAGATCAAAATTATCAAAGCATCGAAGAAGTCAATAAAATCATAGACCTGCTTATCAATTACGAGGTTTTCCCAAATACGTTCGAGGAAATATTGGATGACCTTTCCGCTCGGAATCTTATTTAGCGTTCCCGCCGATCCGCGCTTTTATTGTAAACGACATTGAAATTTGCTCTTTCAGTCTGCGCAAAAATCATCCGATAAACCCAAAAATATTTGGCTAAAATAGCCGTTGAAAATTCTTCAAATATCATTTATAATTATTATAGATGTGTGGCAATTGCGTAAATCCAATCGTAATGCCGCACATTTTTATTATAAGCGTTATGATTATACAATCTGTAACCGCTGAGGGAGGTGAGCAGATGAAACGTATTAAATCAGCTTGCATATGTCAGACACTTCATTTTATGCTCAAGGACGGCGTATCAAACGAGTATAACAAGAAGCAGGTCGCAACGGAAGTTGAAAACTATAAGAAATCTCTTGAACGCAGCAAAACCAAATATAAAATTGTTGAAGAGATAACTGAAGATGACGGCTCGGTTGTGATCAAGATCATCAAGCAGTATAACACAAGTCCGACAGGCGATTACCTCAATTAATCCGAAAATGTGCGTAGCCAATGGCATAAATCCGGCATTGCCATTGCTGCGCGTGTTTTTTTATCCAAAGAAAGGAACGATCATATGGAAAATAAAAAGCAAGACAAAATGGCTGTTATGCCAGTAAAAAAAACTTATGCTCTCAATGGGTCTGCCTATGATTCTGTCAATGGTTTTGCAGGCTGTTTACAATATCGTTGACAGCGCTTTCATATCGAATATGGCGGAAAACGGAGAAAATGCGCTTAACGCTCTCACGCTGGCATTTCCCGTGCAAATGCTCATGGTTGCGATAGGAGTGGGAACAGGCGTAGGCGTTAATGTTCTCGTTGCAAATAGTCTCGGACAGGGAGATTCCGACAAAGCTGACAGAGCAGCGGGAAACGCATTGTTTATGGCAGGCGTTATTTATATCGTATTTCTGATTTTCGGACTTTTCGGTACAAATGCCTACATATCTTCTCAGACTGAAAATGAATTGATAGCCGATATGGCGGCAGATTATCTGACTGTATGCTGTACGCTGTCGTTCGGCACTGTATTTTTTTCAATCTATGAAAAGCTGCTGCAATCTGCGGGACATTCCCTTTGCTCTACAATAGCGCAGATTTCGGGAGCGGTCGTAAACATTGTACTTGACCCAATCATGATCTACGGGCTTCTCGGATGTCCGGAAATGGGCGTGAAAGGCGCCGCTTATGCAACCGTTATCGGTCAGGCGGTATCTTTTCTTGTCGCGTATATTCTGCACATTAAGTTAAACAAGGCAATTTCCAACAAGCTTTCTTATCTCAAGCCGTCATTTCGCATTATAAAGCAGATATATACAATAGGTCTGCCTGCCATTACGGCGCAGGCTCTGATGTCAATTATGACCTACGGATTGAATATCGTTCTCGTAGGTATCAGCGAATCGATGGTAACCGCATACGGACTTTTTTACAAAATACAGCAGTTTATCCTTTTTGCTGCATTCGGTATCCGTGACGCAATTATGCCCATAACCGCGTTTAATTTCGGAATGAGAAATAAAAAACGAATTAACGAAGCAATTAAGTATGGAATGATTTTCACAATTGTTATTATGCTTGCGGGTACAGCGGCGCTTGAAATTTTTGCGGAGCCGTTTTCCGCTGTGTTCGGACTTTCGGGAGAAACGCAGACGCTTTGTGTAAGCGCTATGAGAGTCATATCCGCAAGCTTTGTTTTTGCAGGAGCAAATATAGCTTTTCAGGGAGTTTTTCAGGCGCTTAACGGAGGAATGGAATCGCTTGTTATCTCGGTTTGCAGACAAGCGCTGTTCGTTTTCCCCTTTGTAATTGTTTTCGCTGATATAGCAAAAACAAACATAGATTTGACATGGACTGTCTGGACGGCTTTCCCGATTTGCGAAATACTTACCGTATTGACCGCAGCAGTGCTTTTTAAGCGGCTGTATAACAAAAAAATCACGTCGATTTCCGAATAATTCAAGTAAGTTATGATTTGCTGTAACATCGGAGCTTCGCTGACGGGTATCTTTTCCATTACGGAGTCAAGGAATCGGACAGCTTGTACAAGCCTGATGATTAAAGTAAACGACATTAAAATTTGTGCTTTCAGTCTGCGCAAAAATCATATATGCAAATTTTTGCTTGACTTCAAGTCAAATTTTTAATGTCGTTGACTATAAGAAAGTTCGGCGGCGGGACTTTTTATAACGAGGTATTACAGAAATTAAAGATAAAAGCTGCCGCTTTCTTATTTTTGTGCAAAAGATTTCTTCCGCTGCATATAATAGCTATACAGAAATATGAATTCAGGAGGCTATTTTATGTGCGGAATCGCGGGCTTTTGCAATATGGACGGAAACTTCACCGTATCGGAAAAACGGCGGGAAAACTGTATGGACATACTCAGAAAAATGCGTATGACTCTGTCTCACAGGGGAAACGATCAGACGGGTGAATATCTTAGGGAAACTGTGGGACTTTGTCATACAAGACTGTCGATACGCGATATATCAGGCGGCGCACAGCCTATGGTCAGAAAAAGAGACGGCTTTGAATACGCAATCGCATATAACGGAGAAATATACAACACAGACGAGCTTGTACGCGACCTGTCGGCTGCGGGCTATGAGTTTGAAACCACCTGCGATACCGAAGCCATTCTGTACGCATATATGGAGTACGGCGTACAGTGTACCCTGCGTCTGAACGGAATATTCGCATTTGCGGTCTGGGACGGCAGGAAAAAACGTCTCATGCTCGCAAGAGACAGAGCGGGAGTCAAGCCTCTGTTCTATACGATCAAAAACGGAGAGATCGTTTTTGCCTCGGAGATAAAGGGATTGTTCGCTCACCCCGATATCACGCCGAAAATCACTGTTGACGGTTTTCGCGAGATTTTCGGAATTGGACCTGCCAGAACTCACGGCTGCGGGGTTTTCAACGGAGTTTCGGAAATCGTTCCCGGACATTTTGCGCTTTTTGACGAAAAAGGCTTGAATATTCATCTCTACTGGGACCTGAAAAGCAAAAAACATACCGACAGCTATGAAGAAACGGTCGATAAAGTATCTTTTCTCGTCCGCGACGCAATAAAACGGCAGATGATCTCGGACGTTCCCGTTTGTTCGTTTCTTTCCGGAGGGATAGATTCAAGTATCGTTACGGCGGTTTCGGCGATCTGTATGGAGGAAGCGGGAGCAAAGCTCAATACATTTTCTTTTGATTTTGCGGGCAACGACAGATATTTTTCCTCAAACAGCTTTCAGCCCGAGCGCGACAGACCTTATGTGGACATTATGCTTTCTCATATGAATACAAACCACACTTATCTTGAATGTGACGAAAAACAGCTTGTCTGTCTGCTTGACGACGCGGTAAAAGCAAAGGACTTGCCGGGAATGGCAGACGTTGACGCGTCAATGCTGTACTTTTGCAGTCTTGTTAAGAAAAAGAACAAGGTTGCCCTTACTGGAGAATGTGCCGATGAGATTTTCGGCGGATATCCGTGGTTTTACCGCGAGGATCTCCTTATGGGAGACGGTTTTCCGTGGTCGAAAAACATATCCGTGCGCGAATGTCTTCTGCGCGATGAATTTATAAAGCGGCTTGATCTCGAAAGCTATGTAAACGAGCGTTATAAAGAATCGATCAAAAAAGTGCCGCGTCTTGACGGTGAATCCCCCGAAGAAGCAAGACGGAGAGAAATTACCTATCTTAACATAAAATGGTTTATGCAGACTCTTCTTGACAGAATGGACAGAACAAGTATGTATTCATCATTGGAGGCGCGTGTGCCTTTTGCCGATCACAGAATAATGGAATATGTTTTTAATGTTCCGTGGGAAATGAAACGGAGAGGCGGCGTGGAAAAATCACTGCTTCGGGATGCATTTGCGGATATTATTCCCAAAGAGCTTCTGTACAGGAAGAAAAGTCCGTATCCCAAGACTTACGATCCCGCCTATGAAAAAATTCTGTCCGAAAAACTTCTCACAGAGCTTGACGACAAAAACTCCCCTCTTTGCGAATTTATCGATAAGGAAAAAGTATCGCGTTTTCTGAAAGAACCCAATGAATACGGAAAGCCGTGGTTCGGGCAGCTTATGACATCGGTGCAGCTGACGGCGTATATCATCCAGTTCGGATATTGGCTTAGGATTGTGAAGCCCGTTATTGAAATGTAATTGGAAATATTTTTAATCAGCGCTTGATTTCTCCCGAAAAAGTTGATACAATTTCATTTGTATATATCAAATGAAAGGATTAAAAAAATGAAAACCGATATAATAATTATAGTCAACGACATTAAAAATTTGACTTGAAGACAAG
>CAZCUQ010000127.1:0-4400 GCA_964501705.1 uncultured Ruminococcus sp.
CCTGCCGTATAGGTCATTTGTTATAGTTGTTAGAAAACTTCTATATGGGTATCTTCCTATTTCCGAAGTCCTTTTTAATATCGCGTAAAGCTTTTTGCCGCGTGTCGTCTGCTCTGCCGCTAAAGAGATGCTCCCTTGCAATACAATAATGATTTTTGTTCCCGCCCTATGGTTTTATTCGTTTGCTTGACAAAATCCGTCAAAAGTGATAATATATTAATTGCAAATGTTATCAGCGAAAGGAAAAAAGAAATGAACGGTTCACTGAAAAAAAATTTTATCGGAATAAAGCCTTATACAGCGGGCGAACAGCCGAAAACGGGAAAGTTTATAAAGCTCAACGCAAATGAGAATCCGTATCCGCCGTCTCCGCTGGTGTTAAAGGCGATAAAGGATTTCGACTACGGGGAACTTAAAAAATATCCCGACTCAAACGCGTCGGAGCTTAGAAAAATGATCGCGGGCAGATACGGTCTTAACGAGAACGAGGTTTTTGCGGGAAACGGTTCGGACGATGTTTTGGCGCTTTCGTTCCGCGCGTTTTTCAATTCGGGAAAGGAGATACTGTACCCCGATATTACATATTCATTCTATCCCGTGTGGTGCGCTCTTCTGAAAATTCCGTACAGGACTGTTCCCGTGGGGGAGGATTTCAGGATAAATCCCGATGACTACGCCGTTCCGAACGGGGGAGTGGTGATAGCAAATCCGAACGCTCCGACAAGTATAGGAGAGGGAAAGGACTTTATCGGGAAAATTCTCGATAACAACCGTGATGTTGTCGTAATTATCGATGAAGCTTACGTTGATTTCTCCGACTGCACCTGCATTGACATGATACATGAATACGATAATCTTCTGGTAGTGCAGACTATGAGCAAATCGCGTTCCCTCGCAGGTATGAGAGTGGGAATGGCGTTCGGCAGCAAAGAGCTTATCTCCGTGCTTTTCGCGGTAAAGGACTCGTATAATTCCTATCCTCTCGACGCTCTCGCGCAGTGTGCCGCGGCGGCGTCATTCAAGGATGAGGACTACTTCAAATTTGCTCTTGCGAAGATAATGGTGACAAGAGAAAAAACCTCGGAAAAGCTTCAAAGTCTCGGGTTTTCGGTGATAAAAAGCAGTACCAATTTCATCTTCTGCAAGCACGAAAAATATGCCGCAAAGGATATTCTCGAATATCTGAAACAAAAGGGTATTTACGTAAGATATTTCGATCTTCCGAGAATAAGCGATTATCTTCGCATTACCGTTGGAACGGAAGAGGAAATGAAGCTTCTGACGGACGAACTCGAAAAGGGGTTTGCAGACTCTCTTTCCGTGAAAAAATGATTCCGCCGCATTTTTGTAATATCAAGAAAAAGCCCGAAAAAATCGGGCTTTTTTATATGGTTGGGATAGCCGGATTTGAACCGGCGGAATGACGGAGTCAAAGTCCGCTGCCTTACCGCTTGGCTATATCCCAGTGTTCAATAGCTTTATTATATCATATCAGCGCGGAAATTTCAATATTTTGTAAAGTTTTTGTGGGAAAATACAGATTTGCGTCTTATTTGCCAAAAGGTTTTGTAAAAAAAGCTGTAAAGGAAAAAATATTCTTGCATTGAAACATAAAATATGGTATAATAATCCTTGAAAAAATATTCGGAGGAAACAAAAATGGTTATTATTGAAATGGAAAACGGCAAAAAGATCAAGCTGGAGCTTTATCCCGAAAAGGCTCCGATCACTGTGGAAAATTTTCTCAAGCTCGTAAAATCGGGATTTTACAACGGACTTACATTCCACCGCGTTATTTCGGGCTTTATGATACAGGGCGGGGACCCCGACGGCGTCGGCACGGGCGGTCCCGGATACTCAATAAAGGGTGAATTTGCGGCAAACGGCGTACAGAACGATATAAAGCACTTAAGAGGCGTGATCTCCATGGCGCGTTCGCAGATGCCCGATTCGGCCGGCTCGCAGTTTTTCATCATGCACAAGGACGCTCCCCATCTTGACGGAAACTATGCGGCTTTCGGAAAAGTTACGGAGGGGATCGAGGTCGTTGACGAGATTGCGGGCGTGAAAACCGACTATAACGACAAGCCGCTCACTCCCGTTGTTATGAAAAAGGTTTACGCCGAGGAAAACTGATATGGATATTAATAAAAAGCTTGCGGAGGAATTTAAACTCCGCAAAGAACAGATCGACAACACCATAGCTCTTATCGATGACGGAAAGACCATTCCCTTCATCGCAAGATACAGAAAAGAAATGACAGGCTCGCTCGACGATCAGCTTCTTCGGAGCATTTTTGACAGGCTCACCTATCTTCGTAATCTCGATAAGCGCCGCGAGGAGATAATCTCCGCGATAGATTCTCAGGGAAAGCTTACGGACGAGATAACCGAAGCGGCGGCAAACGCGGAAACTCTCGTAGAGCTTGAGGATATCTACCGTCCGTTCAAGCAGAAAAAGAAAACCCGCGCTTCTGTGGCAAGGGAAAAAGGTCTTGAGCCTCTTTCGGTCATTATTTCCTTGCAGGACAAAAAAACCGATCCCGAAAAGGAAGCGGAAAAATTCATAAGCGAGGAAAAGGGCATTGAGGATATAAGCTCTGCTTTGCAGGGAGCTATGGATATAATCGCGGAGAATATCTCCGATGACGCAGAACTGCGAAAAGAACTCCGTGCGCTTATCCTCAGAGAGGGGAGCGTCGTTTCAAAGGCTGTCGATGAAAGCGACGAGGACAGCGTATATAAGAATTATTTCGACTTCTCCGAGCCTGTAAAAAAGATCGCGGGACACAGAGTGCTTGCAATTGACAGGGGAGAACGCGAGGAAAAACTCCGCGTTTCGGTAAGTCTTCCCGAAAATAAGGGCGAGGAGCTTGTCTGCGAAAAGTATGTGAAAAACGACAGCAAGTGCGGAAAACTCGTTGAAAAAGCCGCCGAGGACAGCTTTGACAGATTGATTTTCCCGTCTGTCGAGAGAGAAATCAGAAATTCTCTTACCGAAAAAGCGGACGACGCGGCTATCAGGGTTTTCGCTTCAAATCTGCGCGAGCTTCTCATGCAGCCGCCCGTCAAGGGAATAGTTACCTTGGGTCTTGACCCCGGATTCAGAACGGGCTGCAAGGTCGCTGTCGTCGATGAAACGGGAAAGGTTCTCGCAACCTCTGTCGTACATATAACTCTGCCCGTTCCCGCACAGATCGAAAAGGGAAAGAAGATCCTTAAAAGTCTTATTGCGAAATATAACGTAAACGCTGTATCCATAGGAAACGGCACGGCTTCGAGAGAATCCGAAAAGGTAGTAGCCGAGATAATACGCGAGATACCCGAAAAGGTATCTTACATGGTCGTGTCAGAGGCGGGAGCTTCCGTTTATTCCGCGTCAAAGCTTGCGGCTGAGGAATTTCCCGATTACGATGTCTCTTTAAGAAGCGCCGTGTCCATAGCAAGGAGACTTCAGGATCCTCTTGCGGAGCTTGTGAAAATCGACCCGCAGGCAATAGGCGTGGGACAGTATCAGCACGATATGCCGAAAAATCAGATGAACGAGGCTCTTTCGGGAGTTGTGGAAGAATGTGTAAATTCTGTCGGAGTCGATCTGAACACGGCTTCGTTCTCACTTTTGTCGCACGTTGCGGGAATAAATTCGGGAGTTGCGAAAAATATTGTCGCGTACAGAGAGGAAAACGGCTCCTTTACCGACAGAAAACAGTTGTTAAAGGTCTCCAAGCTCGGACCGAAAGCGTTTGAGCAGTGCGCGGGATTTTTAAGAATAAGAGAGGGAAAAAATCCTCTTGATAACACGGCTGTCCACCCCGAAAGCTACAGCGCCGCCAAGAGCGTTATCGAAAGCTGCGGATTCACACTTGCGGATATCGGAAAAGCGTCTCTTTCGGGAATCGGAGATACGGCAAAGAAAATAGGTCTTCCATCTGTTGCGGAAAAAGCGGGGATAGGTATACCCACTTTAAATGATATCTTAAAAGAGCTTGCAAAGCCTGGGCGCGATCCCCGCGATGAGCTTCCTCCTCCGCTTATGAGATCGGGAGATATCATGGAAATAAAAGACTTAAAGCCAGGAATGGAGCTTGTCGGAACGGTCAGAAATGTCATTGATTTCGGCGTTTTCGTTGATATAGGAGTTCATCAGGACGGACTTGTCCATATCTCGCAGATATCGGCGACCAAATTCATAAAACACCCTCTTGACGCGGTCAAGGTCGGTCAGGTCGTAAAGGTAAAGGTTCTTGACGTTGACGTAAAAAGAGGAAGAATTTCCCTTACAATGAAATAAAATACTGAATCGCCCGTCGGATTTTAGTAAAAAGTCTGCCCTTTTCGGGGCAGACTTTTTTTGTCGGTTTTTCATAATACTTTACTTCTTATTATATTTTTTACGAGTA
>CAZCUQ010000128.1:0-4392 GCA_964501705.1 uncultured Ruminococcus sp.
TCGGAGGTTATTGCGGAAACGATAAGACAAACATCAAATGATAACTAAATTTAAGCTAAAGACGAAAAAAAGGGCGGAAGGGGCGGGAAAAAATAATGACGAAATCTTTGTTTCAAATTCATTAATTGTAAAGTATTTGTTAACATATTTTATATAATTGTATTGTATAATATATGAATATGTTACAGATAAAAAAAAGAGAATTATGAAAGGAATTGTTTGTAATGTCGAAAAATACATCCGCGGCTAACGTCCATCTTAAATATATCGAAGAAACTTACGATGAAAAAGGAAGAATAAAAAACTTCAGCCTGAAACTTCCCGATAATTTTAATTACGCTTACGATATATTAGATGAGATCGCAGCACTTGAACCTCAAAGACCCGCTCTTTTATGGACAAACGACCTGGGAGAAGAAAGAGAATTCACTTACGGTGAAATAGCGTCCCTCACAAATAAAACTGCGAATATGTTCCTGTCCCACGGCGTTAAAAAGGGAGATAAAGTACTCTGTATCCTTAAACGCCATTATCAGGTCTATTATACCGTTTTTGCCCTCAATAAAATAGGTGCGATAGTTATCCCCGCGACAAATCAGCTGAAAAAAAAGGATCTCGTTTACAGAATTAAACAAAGCGGAGCCAAGTTTGTTGTAGCTACCGCCGATGACAACGTTCCCGTGGCATTTGAAGCGGCTATAGCAGAATGCCCCGGCATCAAGAAAAAATTTATTGTAAAAGGATTCCGCGAGGGATGGACTCACTTCGACAGCGAGGTGGATAAATTCCCCGATACCCTCGAAAGAATACCGAATAATGTAAACGATGATATGCTTATGTTCTTTTCATCGGGCACGACGGGAAATCCTAAGATGATAATGCACGCTTACCATTATCCCGCCGCGCAAATTTTTACCGCAAAACACTGGCACAATTTAAAGCCTGACAGTCTGCATCTGTCAATATCCGACAGCGGCTGGGCAAAGTTTTTCTGGGGAAAAATATACGGACAGATGGCTCTCGGAGCAGAAATGTTCGTTTACGATTTCGACCGCTTTAATCCCGAACTTGTGCTGAGTAATATTCAGAAATATAAGGTCACGTCGCTGTGCTGTCCGCCGACAATGCTCCGATTTTTTATAAGAGAGGATCTTAGCAAATATGATTTTTCATCCCTGAAATACGCCACCACGGCAGGCGAGGCGTTAAATCCCGAAGTGTTCAGCAAATTTAAGGAGGCAACGGGTCTGAGCCTTATGGAAGGCTTCGGTCAATCGGAGGGAATAGTTCTTCTCGGCAATTTCAGAAATACAATGGACGAAATAAAACTCGGCTCAATGGGAAAGGCAAATCCTATGTACGATATTGTTGTCGTCGATGAAAACGACAAGGAAGTCAAAACCGACGAAAACGGCGAGATATGCATCCGCTTGTCCGAAAACGGCATCACGCCCGGTCTTATAAAATATTATTACGGCAGCGAGGAATATACAAAAGAAGCAATGAGACACGGTCTGTACCATACGGGTGATATCGCATACAAGGATGAAGACGGATATTTCCACTATGTCGGCAGAGTTGACGATGTTATCAAGTCCTCAGGCTACCGCATAGGTCCCTTTGAAATAGAAAGTATCCTTATGGAACACCCCGCCGTGCTTGAAGTGGCTGTGACGGCGGCTCCCGACCCGATAAGAGGAACTGTCGTTAAGGCTACGATCGTCCTTACCGCACAGTATAAGAACAAGGGCGACAAAAAGCTTATAAGAGAGCTTCAGGATTATGTAAAAAATACTACCGCGCCTTATAAATATCCAAGGATTATAGAATTTGCGGACGAGCTTCCCAAAACCTTCAGCGGGAAGATAATCCGCAAGGAGATCCGCGATAAGGACAATAACGGCGGCGCAAAATAAATCGACGGAGAAAAAACATGAAAAGAAAAGTCTTTCATCTGTTTCTGCTTTCTCTTATGTTATGCGGCTGTACGAAAATAGAGGATTCTCCGCCGTCTCTTGAATATCTTTCCGAGTCTCTTTCCCGTGTTGCCGAGACCGAAACGTCCGCGGAAAGCACTGCGGGATTCTCGGATCCTTCCGACAGCGTTACGGTCACTGTCACAGCAGACACAAATGATAAAACGACTGCGGCGGGACATGATACACAATGGGATCCCGCGTTTTACGAAAATTCCCTCTTTTTCGGGGATTCGATATGCAGAGCGCTTTCCGTATACAACGATCTCGTTGACCCCGAAAGAGTGGCTGCGGCAGGAGGAGCGGCGGCAAGAAACCTTGACGAGTTTACTTTCCTTTTAAATGATATCGAATATACGGTATCTTCAGCCTCGGAAGCGTTAAAGCCCGACAGGGTTTATCTGTGGTTCGGCATGAATGATATAAATATGACGGAAAAGGACGTATATGTCCGGAATATAGATCATCTTGCAAAAGAGATAAATACCGCGTCGCCCGAATCGGAAATCATTATAATAGGAATAACTCCAACCGCGTCATACCACGAATGGGGAGCAAATCCGAGAATACGCGAATATAATCTGGCGGCGAAGGAATATGCCGATGAAACAGAGCTTCCCGTTAAATTCATCGATGTTACGGATGTGCTTTCGGACAGCGAGGGATATCTTCTCCCCGAATGCGATGGCGGAGACGGGCTTCATCTTACGGAGCTTGCGCTTCAAAGAGTATTATCGGAGGTATATACCACGTTCGGCGGCGAATCCGCGGACGGCACGGATACCGAAGAGGACGGCTCGGAATCAACACAGTAAAAACGGAGGATTTTATGAATATTTTCAATCTTCTCACAAAAAAACAGGATGTAAGCTACCTTATCGACAATATGTCGGTAAAAAAGGCTTTGTCGGAAATAAACCGCAATGGTTTTACTGCTGTACCGATAATCTCCTCCGAGGGAGTGTACATAAATACGATAACCGAGGGAGACTTTCTAAGATTTATCAATAACTGCGGCTTCGATATTTCGGGCTTTGAAAGCATACCCGTATCCCTCGTTCCGATAAGGCGAGAAACACAATCAGTCCATGTAATGGCGAAGCTCCCCGACCTTGTGGAGCTTGCTAAAACGCAGAATTTCGTTCCGGTCGTGGACGACAGAGGAATTTTTATCGGCATAGTGACCAGAAAAGATCTGATAGTATATACATCAAACAGAATATCGGAACTTGAAAAAATTGCGGAGAATACCCATGCGTGAAAATAATAAAAAAAAGAAAAAAAACAAAACGTTGTTTGTTCTTCCCGTCTCGCTGATCATCTTTGCGGCAGTCGGCACGGGAGTGGCACTGAGATTTGCGTTTCCGCCCGAAACGGAAAATACTCTCGCGCCCGCCGCTGAAGTGACCGTAACGCACTCCGAAACGGAAACGAACGCGGCGGAGAACGAGATACTTCCCGAAATAACGGAAACTCTTCCCGACATTTCTGACGAAAAATATCCGAGACCCTACAAAACCAACCGTACAAAGGAAATGGATGAGGAATATGTGACCGCTTACAATTCTATACTCATAGACGCGGACACCTGCGAGGTTCTCGCGAGGCGGAACAGTCTCGTGAAAATATATCCCGCCTCTATGACTAAGGTAATGACGCTCCTTGTGGCGGCGGAGCATCTCGATGAAAGTCAGATGAGCGATACTTTTACAATGACATATGAGCTTTTGCATCCTCTTGTCGAGGCGAACGCTTCACGAGCCGGCTTCGAGGTGGACGAAGAAGTTACCGTAAAGGATATGCTTTACGCGCTTATTCTCCCATCGGGAGCGGACGGCGCGGTCGGGCTGTGCGAATATATTTCGGGCGGCGAGGAAGAATTTGTAAAGCTGATGAACGAAAAAGCAGAGGAAATGGGACTCAAAAACACTCATTTTACGAACAGTTCCGGTCTTTACGACGAGGATCATTACACCACCTGCGAAGAGATGGCGATGATAATGCGCGAAGCTATGAAGAATCCGCTTTGCAAAGAGATCTTATCCACATATTTATACACCACGTCTCCGACGGAAATTCACCCTGAGGGAATTCCTCTTGCGAGCACACTGTTCAGCAGAATGTACGGCACCGAGGTTGAGGGCGTAGTGATAACATCGGGCAAGACGGGATATACCGATGAAGCAGGGCAATGCCTTGTTACCTATGCCGAGAAAGGCGACCGCAGTTACATTCTGGTTCTTGCGAAAGACATTGAGAAATATCAAGCTGTTTACTCAACATTTTACGCGTATGAGAATTATCTTCCCTAAGAATGTGTTCGTTCGTCTTAATCGGATTTTTTCCGTACCTTCAAAGGGCGTCTATGTTCCTGCAATATTTGATACAATGCCTATCTGTAGTTTTTGCCCGGAAA
>CAZCUQ010000129.1:0-4379 GCA_964501705.1 uncultured Ruminococcus sp.
TCATCCCATGGGCGGCTACGGCGGAGCGCTGAAACAGCTTTCTATCGGCTGTGCTTCTTCGGAGGGAAAGTCGTTTATCCATTCGGGAGGAATTACCGATGATCAGAATATCGTATGGCAAAACTGCGCTCCTCAGGATGTTTTCTGCGAAGCAATGGCTGACGCGGCAAAATCCGTCATTGAATTTTTCAAAGGAAATATTGCGTACATCAACATAATGTGCAATTTATCGGTTGACTGTGACTGCTGTTCCGTTGCGGAGGATCCCTGCATGAAGGACATAGGAATTCTTTCATCGGCCGATCCCGTTGCGCTTGACAAAGCGTGTCTCGATCTTATCTATTCTTCCGACGATCCGGGAAAAGCGCATTTTATCGAGCGAGTGGAATCCCGTCACGGCGCACACACTATTGAAGCCGCCGAGGCTCTCGGAATCGGCACCACCGATTATGAGCTTATTGACATTACATGACGTAACTTTTCAGAATTTCCGAATGACTTGCCTGAAGCCGACTCGGAAACGATAAGACGAACATCAAATAATAAGTAATTTGTAACTGAATTTCGGTTGATTTTTGTCTGAATATATGCTATAATATAGCCGCAGACAAAAAATAACAGAAAGGAAGATGATTATGAAAAAATTATCCGCTGTGATTCTTTCGGCGGCTGTCATGACAGGCGTGTTCTCTTTTATTCCGGCGGCAGGAATCGTCAACACTCCTGCGGCAGTGGTTTCTTACGCGCTTTCGGCGCCGAACGGACTGGATTATTCCGTTGTTTCAAATGACAGAATCCGGCTCATATGGAATAAGGTCGAGGACGCCGACGGTTACGTGATTTACAGGCTGAATAGTTCCACGGGAAAATGGGAGAGACTTACAAGAATAACAAATAATTATCTGACAATTAAAAATATTCGCTCCGATACAAAATACTATTATAAGGTCGCGGCGGTCATTAAGAAAAGCGACGGTAAATATTACAGAGGCGGCTTTTCGGATTATATTGAAGTAAATATCGGCACAAAAATAAATACAGGTCCGAATAAGTCCGCTCAGAATGAATATCTCGCTTCCTATTATAAAAATAACCTTTCCGCGTCAAAACGAAACGATCCCGATATAAAATCAAAGGCATATATCGCTCCCGCGGACCTGAGCGGCGGAGAGGTCATGCTTGTGAATTATTACTATGAAAATAATGATGTTCAGACTTTTCTGTACGGCATTTCGGAAGGAAAAGCAACGCCCGGCGTTCTTATTGCCGATTCAAACGAAAAGAACAGTTCCGAAGCATATTTTGTCAAGGACGAAAAAACCGGAGAATTCTATATATTCTCTTCAAACAGCTACAGCAATTCCTACGAGTTCAAAATAAGCAGAGTCATCGACGGCATGATGTATACGGTATTCAGCGCAAATACTATCGGAGACACTCTCTGCTATGTCAACGGCGAAGTCACGGATTACGGTATTTATCTTGGTATCGTATCAACATACATTCCTTTTACCGATGAGGATTTCGATGTCGACGATTCGGGCGAGGTATATTATCTTAAAACAACTTAAACTTAAAACAACTTAAATAAAAATCCCGCGGAAAGAAATTTTTCCGCGGGAATTTTATTTTATGATTCAGATTACCTTGTCAAGCGCCTGTGCTATATCCGCGATAAGATCCGCGCTGTCCTCAAGACCGCAGGAGTATCTTACGAGATTCGGATATACGCCGCAGGCATTCAGTTCGTCATCGTTCATCTGACGGTGCGTTGTGCTTGCGGGGTGGAGACAGCAGGTTCTCGCGTCAGCGACATGAGTTTCTATCGCTCCGAGCTTCATGTGCTTCATAAGCTCTTCGGCGGCTTTTCTTCCGCCTTTCATGCCGAACGAAACAACCCCGCAGGTGCCGTTCGGAAGATATTTTTTCGCAAGCTCGTAATACTTGTCTCCCTCAAGACCCGGGTAATTTACAAATTCGATCTTTTCGCTGGAGCTTAAAAATTTTGCGACTGCAAGACCGTTTTCGCAGTGGCGCTTCATTCTCACATGAAGACTTTCAAGTCCGAGATTAAGCAAAAAAGCGTTCATCGGAGCCTGAATTGAGCCGAAATCTCTCATGAGCTGGGCTGTGCATTTTGTGATGAACGCGCCCTCTTTGCCGAATTTTTCCGCATATGTGATCCCGTGGTAGCTGTCGTCGGGAGTGCAGAGTCCGGGGTATTTGTCGGCGTGAGCCATCCAGTCGAACTTTCCGCTGTCAACGATACAGCCGCCCACAGCCGCGCCGTGTCCGTCCATGTATTTGGTTGTGGAATGAGTTACTATATCCGCTCCCCACTCAAAGGGACGGCAGTTTACGGGAGTTGCGAACGTATTGTCCACGATAAGCGGAACGCCGTGAGAATGAGCCGCTTTTGCGAATCTTTCTATGTCAAATACAGCAAGCGCGGGATTTGCAATAGTTTCTCCGAAAACAGCCTTTGTGTTCGGCTTAAAGGCTGACTCAAGTTCATCATCGGAGCAGTCGGGATTTAAAAATGTAAAATCAATGCCCATCTTTTTCATCGTAACAGAGAAAAGATTGAATGTTCCGCCGTAAATCGCGCTTGAAGCCACAACATGATCGCCGCATGAAGCAATATTGAACACCGAGAAAAAATTCGCCGCCTGTCCCGATGACGTAAGCATTGCCGCCGTGCCTCCCTCAAGAGTGCGGATCTTAGCCGCGACCATATCATTGGTGGGATTCTGGAGTCTGGTGTAGAAATATCCGCTTGCCTCAAGATCGAAAAGCTTGCCCATATCCTCGCCTGTAGCGTATTTAAATGTTGTACTCTGAATTATAGGTATCTCACGGGGTTCGCCGTTTCCCGGAGCATATCCTGCCTGCACGCAGTTTGTGCCTATTCCGAAGTTATTCATACTATAAAACCTCCTTGAAAGGAAAAATATTGCAAAATCATTATACTACTTTTCCGTATGTTTGTCAAGAGCGGATGAAAATTCCGCCGGAACTTCCGCATAAAAAGGAAATCTTCCCCATAGGAAACCGGCGCACGGCTGATGACAAAAGATTTTGCCATCAGCCGTGCGCCGGTTTCCAAGGAAGTCTATCAGCCGTAATCTGCTTTTTATCGCGCCGCATCATAAACAATATTCATATGAATACGGAGCCTTCCGCAAGAGAATTGTTCTCCAGCAAAAAAGCCTTGTCGCCCGATGTAACGAATATTCTGTACAGAAAGACATCTATCTTTTCTCCCACCTCTATCGGAGCTTCGTCCAGACCTCTGTTTGCAGTTATGATACTGCCGTTTACCGAAATGGCAAGCTCCGTGTAATTGCCTCTGAAAGCTGTTCGGATAACCTCCCCCTCGGACGCGGAGCTGTGATAGACAATGTTCTCGTTTTTCTTTGCAGCCTTTACAAATTCGGGACGGACAATAGCCTTGTCCGCATTTTCGACAATGTCAAAGCTTTTGAACTTAGTGTAATCCTCCAGAAACGACGTATGACCGAAAAACGACGCGGTGAACGCAGTCTGAGGAGAACGGTACACTTCAAGGGGAGTGCCGATCTGTTCAACTCTGCCCTTATTGGTAATGATAATCTCATCGGCAACTTCTATTGCTTCGTCCTGATCGTGGGTAACGAAAATGCTCGTTACTCCAAGCTTTGTTATCATATCGCGGAGCCAACTGCGAAGCTCCTGCCTCACCTTTGCGTCGATAGCCGCAAAAGGCTCGTCAAGGAGCAGAAGCTGGGGATTCGGAGCAAGCGCTCTCGCAAACGCAACTCTCTGCTTATGCCCGCCGGAAAGCTGGCTGGGATACCGCTTTTCCAGTCCCGAAAGACCTACGAGAGAGATAAGCTCCTGAACACGCTCGTGAATAAATTTCCTGTCAGCTTTCTTAACCTTTAATCCGAAAGCGATATTATCATAAACGGTCATGTATCTGAAAAGCGCATAGCTCTGAAATACGAAGCCTATTCCTCTTTGGCTTGCGGGAATATCGTTGACAACCTTGCCGTCAATGATTATATCGCCGCCGTCGGGCTGTTCAAGACCCGCTATCATTCGCAAAATGGTTGTTTTTCCGCTTCCGCTGGGACCTAAAAGTCCGATGAGCTTTCCTTTTTCGATGCCGAAGCTTACATTGTCCGAAGCCTTGAAATCTCCGAAGCTTTTGTTTATGTTTTTAAGTTCAACATACATCTTCCGAATTCCTCTTTCCGATATATTCCACAACGCTTCTGACAATAAGTATAATGACCGCCATCATTACGAGTATGCTTGACACCGCGAATGCAGGCACATACTTAAATTCATTGAAAAGTATCTCAACGTGGAGAGGGAGCGTGTTGGTCTTGCCTCTG
>CAZCUQ010000130.1:0-4348 GCA_964501705.1 uncultured Ruminococcus sp.
CGGAAAGCTCTCGAATCACAAGGGAATAAACGTTCCGGGAATTTCTCTTTCGCTCCCGTACATCAGCGAAGCCGATATGACAGACCTTGAATTCGGCGCGAAAACAGGCTTTGATTTTATCGCCGCTTCCTTTGTGAGAAGCGCCGCCGATGTGAATTATCTCCGCAAATTCACTCATTCCCTCGGCTGGAACAACGTGAAGATAATCGCTAAGATAGAAAACCGCGACGGCGTAAACAATATTGATGAAATTCTCGAAGCTGCCGATGGAATTATGGTAGCGCGCGGAGATATGGGAGTGGAAATTCCCTTCGAGCAGATCCCCGCGATCCAGAAATCCCTGATAAGAAAGGGTTACAACGCGGGAAAGCAGGTCATCACAGCAACTCAGATGCTTGAATCCATGATAACGAATCCCAGACCCACAAGAGCGGAGATCACCGATATCGCAAACGCCATCTATGACGGAACCTCGGCTATAATGCTCTCGGGTGAGACAGCCGCGGGAAAATTCCCCGTTGAAACAGTCGAAACTATGGCAAGGATCGCCGAAACCACCGAAAGCTGCATTGACTACAAGGAAAATCTTTCCGAAAGAAAAAACACGAAAGACTGCACAGTCACCGAGGCCATCTCTCACGCTACCGTAACTACCGCCTGCGATATAGACGCGGCAGCTATCATCACCGTGACGAAATCGGGAAGAACTGCAAAAATGATCTCAAAATACCGTCCCTCCTGCGATATCATAGGTCTTACCCCCGATCCCGTCACCTGCCGTCAGCTGAATTTATCATGGGGAGTTCGTCCTTCGATCATTGATGAAATGACTAACACCGATGATCTAATAGCCGCCGCGCTCGAAGCCGCAAAAAAAACAGAGTTCATAAAAGCGGGAGACAATGTTGTCATCACTGCGGGAATACCTCTCGGACAAACGGGAAACACAAATCTGCTTGAAGTCGAAACGATCGAATAAACGAAACCTTCCGAAAAGCCGTTTTCGGAAGGTTTCTTTTATTTTCTGATTTCCTTTATTTTTGAGATAAGCTCCTCCGCCATTCTGTCGTGCGATTTTTCCGACGGGTGAAAATCCGCTCCTATCCCGTCCCGTTCCTCATTCTGAACGGTATATTCAAGCGTATGTATACGGGTATCTCCCGTTTCCCTTTTGAAAATATCCGCCGCACTTTGCACGGTATGAAAGATAGTATCTAACATTCCGCCGTAAGAACAGATTATTTCCGCATTCGGATTATATCCTCTTATCATTTTAAGATAATCGACATATTTTGCGGTGAAGTCATCCTCGCGTTCCTTTATGCCCTTTGTCCAGCTTTCATCGTTCGTACCGAGATTTATCACAATAAACTGAGGAACGAATCCCGTGAAATCCCACTTTATAAAAGGCTTGATATCATGGTCGTTGCAGTACGCCGCGTCCGTATACGGGTACAGCATGGGCGAAAGCCAATTTGCAAGAGGCTCCTCAGCTTTATCGTCTACCCACGAGGAAACAATTCCTATACCGCTCCATGAAATAAGATTAAAGTCGGCGTCAAGAGCTTTCGCGGTTTTATACGCATATGCCCTGAGCGGATTTTCCGTATCGGTTCTGAACGTATCGCCGCTTTTCCCTTCGATTCCGTACCCACAGGTCAGGGAATCTCCTACAAATTCAATTTTCATATCCTTTTTCGGAGTGGGAACGGGAGGAATATCGCTGTCGGAAATAAATTCGATGATTCCTATTTTTCCGAACGCGGCCTCTGACATTTTTACAAGCTCGATAACAACTTCCTTTTCGGTAACGCTTTCGTACAGATCATAAACGGCTTCGGGAGAATCCGCCTTAAAGCGTTTTGTCATTTCGCCGTTCACAAGAACAGCCAGATACGGCATGAATGTATCTCCCATAACGGGGTCGGGCTTAAAGTCGGAGGAAAGTCTTGCCTTTAAGCTTTTGCCCCTGAAAATGAACTCCGTTCCCGAAAGGGAATAATCGATATATCTCACCCCGTCAAGGAAGAGCGTTCTTCCGTGAACATTAACATATTTTTCATCAGCATTGAAAATCATTTTCTTACCCTCTTAATTTCTGCACATATTGGCTTCTTTTTTTCTTTTATACATTATCTTGTCAGCTATTCCGGCGGCTTTTTCGATATCCGACGGTTCCTCGTAAGGAAGAACGCACCCGCCTACGCTTGAAGATACTTTATACGGCTTTTTCGACATATTGTTTGCTTTTTCGAGATAATCCCTGAATACTTTTTCGTGATTATATATTATTGTGTCGTCATAATCTCCAAAGCCGACAACGGCGAATTCATCTCCGCCCGTTCTTACGCAGATTTCGTTATACTCGGTGCAGGAAAGCGCGGCCGAAGCAACTGTCTGTATTCCCTCGTCACCCGCGCTGTGACCGTAATTGTCGTTCACATATTTAAGTCTGTCCATATCCGCCACGAGATAGAATATCTTTTTGCCCTTGGACGCACTGCTGTGTTTTTCGATGAAATCATCGAGTCCGCGTCGGTTAAAGAGTCCCGTAAGACTGTCACGCATCGAATTGTGCATGAGAATATTTCTTATCCTCTGCATTTCAAGGGCGTTGTTTACGTTCTTTATCCAGCATCTGAAAATATGGTCGAACGGTTTCATCGTAAGATCGCAGACAAGCACTCCGTACCCGAAGCATCTGTCTTTGAAATGCACAGGGACAAAATACCACGCGAGAGGCTCGTCATATCTGCCGTCAAGGTCGGGAACAAGCTCTGTGAGACTGACTTTCGATCTGTCATAGACATCATAGACGCACCCGCCATCTTTAGTTGTAAGTTCGGGGTGTTCTTCGATAAAATCCTTTGAAGTGCTGTGAAGCACCATTGTTATGGAATCGGTATATCCTTCGGTGAGATAGGAATCTCCCTCATAGCCGTTAATGCTGTTCCAGCCCTCGCAGAGCGAGAGGATAAAGAATCTGTAATCGTTGATAAGATATGTTTCATCGGCTATATTTCTGTAACATTCCTCAAAATCCTTGGAGCCGGTAAGCTTTTCTTCCATAGGGCTGCTGGTGAGGATACTCATATCCGTTCTGATTTTTTTCGAGTAATTATGCTCGTAAAGATATCCCGTTTTATCTCTGAAAGTATTTATGTAATCGATGTCGCACTCGCAGCCGCAACTTTGACCGAGTTTGATCTCGCCGTTTTTACCGGCAAAAACGTTTTCGGGTTTTTCCCCGCCGATATGTTTCCATAATTCAACAAGAGCCTGCGCTCCGAGTTTTTCAAGCGCGGGAAGAATGCTCGTTATGCATATTTCATTGTAGATCGCTGTTTTGGAGCCGTCAAATCCCGTAACGATAACATCATCGGGAACTTTTATGCCGTTGTCGTTCAAGCGGTTAGCCGCTCCCGCCGCGATATGGTCGGCGCAGCAACAGATAGCGTCGGGGACATGAAGCTCTCCCGAAATTATTCTGTCCGCGACGCGTTCTCCGTTGGGAAACCAATATTCTCCATGGAAAATCCTCCCGTCAGTCGGGAGTCCGTGCTTTTTCATTGCCCTTTCAAAGCCCGACCGTCTGAGTTCCGCTCCTCTGTCGCCTTCGGGACCGGTAATGCAGTAGATATCTTTGCAGCCGTGTTTTTCAATGACATGATTTGTCATGACCTCCATTGAAAGATCGTCGGGAGCGAAGACCTGCTCTGTGTAAAACGTTTCGGACAAATTTCCGTTATCTATGCAGGCAACGGGGCATTTAACCTTTTCTTTTATTTTTGGGATCACCGTATCGGCAAGATTATCCTGTTCCAGCGGAAGATACAGCACGATTATTCCGTCAAGATCGTCATAATTTATAAGATTATATATATTTATCTCACCTTGACGGGTAGGCGCGTCGCCCATATCGATAGTTTTCGTAAACGTGGTAAAAACAAGGATCTCGCAGCCCAAATGTTTTGCTTCGGCGTTTATTCCGGTAATTACTCTGTTCTGATAGATGGATTCGTTTTCGTTGCTCACAACCGCAATTTTTTTTCTTGGCAAAATATCTTCCCCTTTCATTCGGATATACCTATAATTATTATACTTTATTCAGAACATTTTGTCAATCCATATTTTTCAACAATATATTTATAAAAATTAAAGAAATCCGAACAATAAAATAATAATTTCGTTTTTTTTCAATTCGGCTTCCGGAAAATGATTTTCATAAATTTTCACAAGATTTTTAAAATACATTCAATTTTCTATTAGGAAATTTTTAGATGTCTCGGTTAAAATATAATTCAGTAAGGGAAATGCCGTATGGAAGAATATCAGGAAATATTTTAAT
>CAZCUQ010000131.1:0-4303 GCA_964501705.1 uncultured Ruminococcus sp.
ATTCAGGCATTTGAGCCGATTCTGGTGGAGGGTAAGGCGATCAAGCTGCATCCGCTTGTATGTACGGCGTTCAACGCTGACTTCGACGGCGACCAGATGGCTGTTCATCTTCCGCTTTCGGCGGAGGCTCAGGCTGAAGCTCGTTTCCTCATGCTCGCCGCGAATAACCTTTTGAAGCCATCCGACGGACGCCCGGTTGCGGTTCCCTCGCAGGATATGGTTCTCGGCTCGTACTACCTCACTCTTATGAAGGACGAAAAAGACGAAAACGGCAACTATACCGAAAAAGGCGCAGGCAAGATCTTCCGCGACGTAAACGAAGCTCTTATGGCATACAGCACGGGAGTTATCTCCATTCATGCGCCTATCAAGGTGAGGATCTCCAAGGAAATTGCGGGCAGACACGTCTCAAAAATGATAGACTGCACGGTCGGCAGGCTTATCTTCAACGAAAATATCCCGCAGGATCTCGGATATGTTGACAGGACAAATTCCGAAAATCAATTCAATCTTGAAATAAGCTTCCTCGTCAAGAAGGGCGACCTCAAGAATATAATCGAAAAGTGCATAAGAATCCACGGCACTACGACTACTTCTGAGGTGCTTGACAGAATAAAGGCTCTCGGCTTCAAGTATTCCACAAAATCGGCTATAACCATCTCCGCTTTTGACGCGACTATCCCGGATGAAAAGAAGGAGATCCTTGCCGCTGCCGACAGGGAAGTTGACAAAATAAACAAAATGTATCGCAGAGGCTTTATCTCCCGTGCGGAAAAATCCAAGATGTTCATCAAGATATGGAACGACGCGACCGATGATGTTACAAAGGCTCTTAAAGGATGCCTCGACAAGTATAATCCTATCTGGATGATGGCTGATTCGGGTGCGCGCGGCTCTATGGGTCAGATCCGTCAGATATCGGGTATGCGCGGACTTATCGCAAATACGTCGGGCGCTACCATCGAAATGCCTATCAGAGCTAATTACCGTGAGGGTCTTAATATCCTTGAATACTTTATCTCATCCAGAGGCGCACGTAAGGGTCTTGCCGATACCGCGCTCCGTACAGCCGATTCGGGTTATCTTACCAGACGTCTTGTCGATGTTTCTCAGGACGTTATCATTCACGAGGAGGACTGCGGAACCGATGAGGGCCTCGAAATTCACACGATCAAGAACGGCAACGAAACGATCGAGGATCTGTCCGAGAGACTTGTCGGAAGATTTCTGCTCAACGATCTCGTTGACAAGGATACAGGCGCTCTCATCATGTCGAGAAACAAGCTCATGACCGTTTCCGACGCTAAAAAGGTTATCGACTCCGGCGTTACAAAAATTAAAATACGCTCTATTCTTGAATGCAAGGCTAAGAGCGGTATCTGTGCAAAGTGCTACGGCTCTAACCTTACAAACAACACAATCGTCACTATAGGCGAGGCGGTCGGTACAATAGCTGCTCAGTCTATCGGCGAACCCGGTACTCAGCTTACCATGAGAACGTTCCATACGGGCGGTATCGCTTCCGCGGAGGCAGAGGATATCACTCAGGGTCTTCCCCGAGTTGAAGAGCTTTTTGAAAGCAGACGCCCCAAGAACGCGGCTATCATCGCAAGAATGACGGGAAAGGCAACAATGGAGGAAATCAAAAAGACAAGAAATATCATTCTCACCGATGAAAACGGCAACTCCGAATACTATCCCGTTCCCTACGGCTACAAGATAAAAGTCAAGGAGGGCGACACCGTTATAAAGGGCGAAGCTATGACCGACGGCTCGCTGAATCCCTCCGATATTCTCTCCGTAAGCGGGCAGATGGCTGTTCAGAACTATATTATCACCGAAGTTCAGAAGGTCTACCGCTTGCAGGGCGTTGAAATAAACGATAAGCACATTGAGGTCATCGTTCGCCAGATGCTCCGCAAGGTCAAGGTCGAGGACAGCGGATCAAGCTATCTGCTCCCCGGTTCTCTTGTGAGCAAAAAGGATATTGAGGAAGAAAACAGAAAAATACAGGCAAGAATGGACGCGGGAGAAGAAAATCTTAAATTTGTAACCTGTGTTCCCGTTCTCCAGGGTATCACAAAGGCTTCGTCGAATTCCGACAGCTTCCTTTCGGCGGCTTCATTCCAGGAAACGACAAAAGCTCTCGCGGATGCGGCTATCAGAGGAAAGACCGACCATCTTGCGGGTCTGAAGGAAAATGTTATCATAGGAAAGCTTATCCCCGCAGGCACGGGTATGGATGTTTACAACAACGTTCAGATCATCAGAAACGAGACTGTTTCCCCTGCCGCAGAACATCAGATAAGATAATTTTATAAAAAAATCACCCCGTCTTGTGTGACGAGGTGATTTTTTTTAATCTCCGATATGAAGGATCGGCTCTGCGACGCTTGCTCCCGCGGGAACCATCGGAAGCACGTTCAGATCCTTATCTATTACGCAGTTTATAAGCGTTGGTTTATTCGACTTTATTGCCTTTTCAAGCGCGGGAATAACCTCGCTCTTTTTCGTTACTGTGATACCTTCTATTCCGAACGCTTTTGCGAGGGTATCAAAATCTGTCGGCTTTTCAAGTGTGGTCTGCGAAAAATGTCCGTGATAAAAAAGCTTCTGCCACTGACGCACCATTCCCAGAACGGAATTATTGAATACAAGCTCAATGACAGGGAGCTGATACTTCGCAAGAGTGGAAAGCTCGGACATATTCATATAAAAGCTGCCGTCGCCCGCAATATTTACAACCATTCTGTCGGGATTTCCGACCTTGCTTCCTATTGCCGCTCCGAGACCGTAGCCCATCGTGCCGAGTCCGCCCGAACTTGCAAAGCTTCTTTCCCTTTTGAAATTATAGAACTGTGCCGCCCACATCTGGTGCTGTCCGACTTCGGTTGAGATTATGGCCTCGCCGTTCGTAAGCTCGCAGAGTGTTTCTATGACGTACTGCGGAAGAACCGCGTTTTCATTGTCAGATTCCATTACAAGAGGATACTCCTCTTTCCATTTTTTTATTTGACCCATCCATTCGGGGTGAGATTTCTTTGTAAGTCCCTTTAGTATCTCGCCGAGAACTATCGACGCGTCTCCTCTGACATGAGCGTATGCGGTAATATTCTTGTCCAGTTCCGCAGGGTCGACTTCTATATGAACTATTTTGCAGTTTTCGGCATTTTTTTCAAAAAGCTTTGTATTACAGGTAACTCTGTCCGAAAAACGGTTTCCTATAACTATCATTACATCGCAGTGAGTAAGCGCCTCGGCGGAGGTTTTCGTTCCGTGCATACCGAGCATTCCTATATATCTTTCGTCGTTGTTGTCCATTGCGCACTGTCCCATGAGCGAAAGGGAAACGGGAGCGTCGATAAGATCCGCAAGCTTTTTAAGCGCTGCGCAGGCGTCAGAGGAAACGACTCCTCCTCCCGCATAGATATACGGTCTTTCGGCGTTTTCGATTATTCTTACGGCGTTTTCGATCTCCTCCCTGTCAACCTCAAAGCTGTGGCCCAAAGGAGTTTTATGCGAAAACTCGCACCTTGCCGCTGTGATATCCTTCGGGATATCTATAAGAACGGGACCTTTTCTGCCATCGTTTGCTATGTAGAAAGCTTCTCTTATCGTATCCGCAAGTTCTCTTACGTCTTTTACGATGAAATTATGCTTCGTTATCGGCATTGTGATGCCTGTGATATCCACCTCCTGAAAGCTGTCAAGTCCGAGAAGATCCGTAGTGACATTTCCCGTAATTGCCACCATGGGAATACTGTCCATATATGCAGTGGCGATACCCGTTACAAGATTTGTCGCTCCCGGACCCGATGTTGCAAAGCAGACGCCCGTTTTTCCTGTTGTGCGGGAATATCCGTCAGCCGCGTGTGCCGCGTTCTGTTCATGAGAAACCAGAATATGATTCAGTTTATCGCTGTAATCATACAATGCGTCGTAAATATTAAGAACAGCTCCTCCCGGGTAGCCGAAAATCGTATCTATGCCCTGTTCTATCAGGGTTTCGAGAATTATCTGTGAACCGTTAAGTTCCATTTTCATTACTTCCTTTTCACAAAATATTTTTCATCACTATATACATATTACATTTTATCATACGGCATCTATTTTGTCAATTAATTTTCTGTGAATTCAGTTGTTACTTTTTAGTATTTATGGATAACTTTAAATTATTTCTTATATGTTGTGTTTTGTTACCTTTTTTTGTCAGCTTAAAGTAAGTTTCCATTACGATGCTCGTCTTACCGTTTCTGCAATAACCTCCGATTACTTCATATTAGTTGTAACTCTGGAGCTTCAG
>CAZCUQ010000132.1:0-4290 GCA_964501705.1 uncultured Ruminococcus sp.
GAAATGTGCAAGAACTATCATGGAATCGTAGTTTTTAATGTTTCTTCCGAGATAGTTCTTCCGCAAAACCTTTCCGCCGTCGATATCCACGCACAGATCGGGCTTATCCGCGTCCATCAGATCGACTGTGAAATATTTGTCCCAGCCGTGCGCGGAAAGAAGCTTGCGGTGCTTTTCGGTGTAATTTCTCTCGCCGTCGTATGCGGTGTTGCACTCTACCACAACTGCGCCGAGAGAATCGATAACGGGTTTCCAAAATTCGGGACGGAGAAAATTCTGATTTCCCGCTTCCCCCGAATGGACCTTAGCCGCGACCTTTCCCGAAAGCTTCACTCCCGTAAGTTTATACATTTCCGTGACCTTTTCGGGTGTTATCTCTTTTGTAAAATAAACCTTTGATTTCATAGCAAACTCTCCTCGTATAATATAAAATACAGTAAAAAAATCGATCGGTTTACCAATATCCATGGTATAATTGATACAGAGTATCAATCAGGCGAAATTCTTTTTATTTCAGTATAACATATTTTTCCGAGAGTGTCAATCGGAAAAGAAAAACGTCATTGAATTTGTCAGGTGTTTTTAACATATTTACATTTTATGGAGAAATATATTCGGAGGAAATAAAATGTTTTGAAAAACCGGCAAAAAGCGGGAGTTATTCCTTTCATAACCGGCGCAGGCGGAAAAATCAATCCGACAAAAATTTCGCTTTTTTCATGTAAATTTTGAAAACCCCTTGCGAAGGACGCCGAAAAGGTGTATAATATATATTATGCCGTAAAGATTTTTCTTTAAATCAGGCGCGGAAGGGTCGTCGGAAAATATGAACGATGAAGAAACAAACTATGAGGAAACAACTGAAAACGACCTTAAAAAACGCGATTTCCATAAGGAAATAACGGATATCCTCAACAGTGCGCTTTCCGACAGCGAGATACGCGAAAAACTTGACGATTACCACGATAACGATATTGCCGACGTTCTGGAGGAACTCCTGCCCGAAAAACGGCGGAAATTTTATAAGATCCTCGGAATCGACCGCCTCTCCGATATTTTTACTTACTTCGACGATGTTGAGGATCTCCTCACGGAGCTTCCCGATGAGCTTTGTGCGAGAATTATCGCGAAAATGGACGCCGATGAAGCTTCCGAAGCGCTTGAGGAACTCGACGCTGAAAAACGCGCGGGTATTGTTTCGTTTCTCGATGATGAGACAAAACGCGGAATAAGACTTGTGGATTCCTATGACGACGATATGGTCGGCAGCAGAATGTCTACAAATTTCGTCTCTGTAAAAAAAACCATGTCGATAAAGCAGGCTATGACGTCTCTTATAAATCAGGCTGCCGAAAACGATAATATCGCAACGATATATGTCATCGATACCGCGAATAAATTCTGCGGCGCGATTGAACTGCGCGACCTTATTGTTGCCCGTGCGGGAATGAGTCTTGACGATATAATGGCGTCCTCCTACCCCTTCCTTTTTGCAAACGAAAAGGTCGAGGACTGTATTGAGGATCTAAAGGATTATTCCGAGGATTCTATCCCCGTGCTCGATAAGGAGAGCAGAATAGTCGGAGTGATCACAGCAAGCGATGTTGTTGAAGTTGTCGATACGCAGATGGGCGAGGACTATGCAATGCTCGCAGGTCTTTCCGAGGAGACGGATATTGATGAAACAGTTGTTGCGGGCGCAAAAAAACGTATCCCGTGGCTTATAATCCTTCTGGGACTTTCGCTTATCGTATCTTCCGTGGTTGGGCTTTTCGAGGACGTTATTTCGGGACTTACGATAATAGTAAGCTTTCAGTCTCTTATCCTCGGAATGTCGGGAAATGTCGGCACGCAGTCGCTGGGAGTTACCCTGAGAGTGCTTATCAGCGAAGAAGAAATGACTTTGCGGGAAAAATTGTCTCTTGTTTTCAAGGAAGCAAGAATAGGTCTTCTGAACGGTTTTGTTCTCGGAATAGCTTCAACGGTGATAATAGGGTTTTATATACATCTTGCGGGCAGCTTGACGGTATCGGAATCTTTTCTTATTTCAGGCTGCGTGGGACTGTCGCTTATGACGGCGATGTTCATTTCAAGCGCTGTGGGGACTGCCGTTCCCATGATGCTGAAAGCTCTGGGGTTCGATCCTGCCGTTGCTTCGGGGCCGCTCATAACGACCTGCAACGATCTTGTGGCGGTCACGGTATATTACGGGCTTGCATGGCTGCTGCTCATAGGAGTTTTCGGACTCGCGGGGTAAATTCAAAAAAAGTCCATTTATCTTGTGTAAAAATTTTACAGCTGTCAATAATAAAGTAAATCCACAGAAAGGAAGTACTTATTATGACAGCTGTTATTGTTTGCCCGAACGGATTCGGCATCAAGCTCTGCGGAGTGAGATTTACCGAGCTTGCGGCAAAAAAACTCAAATCCGAGGGAATATCCGGGATAAGCTTCTCCCACGACAGAGCGGAAGAAATTAAATCGGAATTCAAAAAAGCAAAGGATTTTCCCGTGATCCTCTTTCCCGTCAATGTTCTTACAAAAGAAGATGTCTCGGTGTTTGAAAATGAAAGAGCCGATATTACGGCAATTTCGGGCAGAGTTTTTGCGGTGAATATTCTTCCCGAAAATTTTTCCTCCCTTGACGATCTTCTTTCGTCCGCGAAAAAGGAAAAGCTTACAATAAAGGAAAAAAACGCGGAGAAATATTTCCTCGCGGTTAATTCGAGAGAGGATTATTTAAAAGCGCAAAGAGATATTTTATCGGGAAAATTCACTCCTCAGGCAAAAATATCTTCCTGCGCCTTAAAGGGCGCAAGATACGCGGACAAAAATATTTTCTTCGGGAAAAATACTGTGATAAGCGAAAATGTGATGATCTCCGACGGCTCGTATATCGGAGATAATGTATATATCGGCGCTGACAGCGTGATAAGATCTTCGGCGGTCATGGACAACGCTTTTATTTCATCGGGAGTTATTCTCGAAAATTCGATCGTGTATGAAAACGCGTCTGTAGGCTGCGGAAGAAAAATATCCTGCAAAACCGTCGGAAACGGTTCGGAAAAAAACCGAGATATCTTTAAAAGAAAGGTTTTCGGCACGGACGGACGTCTTTCGGGAGTAAACCCTTCCGAAGCGTATTCTATGGGAAAAATTCTGGCGGGAAAAAATGTATGCGCGGCGTATTCGTCCGTTTCGGAGGAACTTTTCACGGCGTTTGCCGACGGAGTGCGCGACGCGGAGGGAAAAGTTATAAATCTCGGTGAAATTTCCGAAAATGTTTTCCGTATATTCATGAGAAAAGAACCGGCGGATTTCGGAGTATATTTTGCCGAAAGCCATATAAGACCATGGAGCGCGGACGGACTTTTCTCGGATGAGTCTTTGAGAAGAAAGCTTGAGGAGGGAATAAACTCATCGGACGGAGGTTATTTCGGTTCGGGAGAAAAAATTTCTTTACCCCCAAAAAATATCCGCGAAAAATACCTGATGCAGCTTTTTAATATTTTCCGAAGCGAAAGAGCAGGGGAATTCTTTGCGGATATTTCCTGCTCCGATGAATTTCTTTCAGGATTATGCAGGGAATTCGCGGAAGAAAATCATCTGCTCGACCGTGAAAAACCGCGTATCGCGTTTCACATAAGCTCCGACGGAGCGAGAATTTCCGCTTACACCGACGAAACGGGATATGTTTTTCACGAAAAGCTTGTAATGCTTTGTATGCTTCATTCACAGAATAAAATTTCTCTTCCGTCGGATTTCCCGTCGGCGGCTGAAAAGCTTGCCGCGATCGAAAGATTCGATATTGCTCCGAATTATGAGAAAATGTCCGAGGAAGAAGAAACTCGCGATAAAAACGCGAGATTCCATGCGGATATGAGGTTATTCGACGCGCCGTCCGTGATGGCTCTCGTACTGGAGATGCTCTGTAAAAAGAATACTACTCTTTTAAATGCGGTGAGGGAGCTTCCCGTATATTCTTTTTCGGGCAGAATGATACCGTTGAGAACCGCTCCGTCGGATATTTTCAGGCGCATGGGACTTCCCGAATCGGGAGGAAAACTATACGCCGAAAGAGGAAAAGCCTTTGTTCGTCCAATGAGAACGGGCGGGATAATACTCTCGGCGGAATCCGCAAGTATGGAAATATCTGCGGAGATATGCGCCTTTTACGAGGAAAAATTCAAGGCTATGGACGAATGAAAAGTACCGCCTTGACACGCAAAACGCAAAAATCCCTCAACCGACCTGCCCAAGCCGATTGAGGGGTTATTCATCCAGTCGAGG
>CAZCUQ010000133.1:0-4265 GCA_964501705.1 uncultured Ruminococcus sp.
ATAACGGCAGAAAGGAATGTTATTATCCGACTTACTCGGAAACCGGCGGATGCCTGCTGACAAAGGCAAAATATTACATTTTTTAACAAAACTGTTACTGCTCAAAAAAAATTGATTATTTTTTGCAGTTTTACTTGAAAATTACAAAAAATTATGTTATAATGTTTAAATAGGTAATATATGCAAAATATAGCGGGAATAAGGGAGAAGTTTCAAAAATGTCAACGCCCGGAAAATCCGTTTTTTCGGTCTGTTCGTATACCGATACCTCCGCTCATGACCGGGATCGGCAGTATTACCGATGTCATCCGCCAAAACAGCACTAACGCCGAGGAAAGCGCTGAGGGCTGTGGGAGCTTAATGCGCAGGCGTCCTCCCTCAGAGAAAAGATCTCCGTATTCAGAGTATGATTTAGGCGAATACGGGCAGAGCTTTAACGCGGATTAATAAAACAGGAAAGGCACATATTTTATGAGTATTGCGGAAAAATTCGGAAAAGGACGAACTGTCTTTTCCTTCGAGGTATTTCCTCCGAAAAAAACAAGCTCCATTGATACTATTTACAGCACTTTGGATGAGCTGCGGGATCTGAACCCCGATTTTATCAGCGTGACATACGGCGCGGGAGGTTCACAGGCGGGCGATATCACTGCGGAAATAGCCGCACATATAAATTCTCTCGGAATAACCTCTGCGGCGCATCTGACCTGTATCAACAATTCAAAAGGGGATATCCTGCGTATACTTGACAGATTCAAGGCTCTCGGTATCGAAAATATACTCGCTTTAAGAGGGGACATAAATCCCGATATTACTCCGAAGGAGGATTTTCGCCATGCAAGCGATCTGATAAAATTTATCAAGGAAAACGGCGATTTTAATATAAGCGGGGCCTGCTATCCCGAAGGGCATATCGAAACTCCAAGCATTATAGAAGATATCCGCTGTCTGAAAATAAAGGTCGACGCGGGCGCGGAGCATCTTGTCAGCCAGCTTTTCTTTGACAACGCCGTATTCTATGATTTTCTTGAAAAAGCACGTATCGCGGGAATCAATGTTCCAGTTGAAGCGGGAGTTATGCCCGTCACAAACACAAAGCAGATAAAACGAATGGTTTCAATGTGCGGCGCGAGTCTTCCCGCGAAGTTCTCCAAGGTAATGCAGAAATACGAAAACAATCCCGAAGCTCTCCGCGACGCGGGAATAGCTTACGCGATCGATCAGATAGTTGATCTCGTTTCAAACGGCGTTGATGGAATTCACCTTTACACAATGAATAATCCTTACGTTGCGAGGAGAATAAGCGGAAGCATTTCTTCACTGTTATAATATGGAAAAGATATCCGTTACCTCGATAAACAGAGACGAAGCGTTCAGATATATGGCTGCGGAAGGGTATGTTCCCGAAGGAAAAATTCTTGAATATGCCGATGAGTGTGAAAAAAGACTTCTTTCGGTCATCTCGCCGAAGTTCGCTTTCAGCGTTTATTCTGTCGCGGATAACGACGGACAAGGGATAAAACTCAAAAATACCACGCTGACATTAAACGGAAAGGATATCTGCTCTCACCTTGATTCATGTCAGGCGGCGGCGCTTATCTGCGCTACAATAGGCGCGGGTGCGGATACTCTTATACGCACGCTACAGGTTGAGGATATGGCAAAAGCTGTCATTGCCGACAGCTTTGCCTCTGCCGCCGTCGAACAGGTATGCGCGGAAATAGACGGCATAATCGGCAAAAGATATGCGGATAAATTCATCACATGGAGATTTTCCCCCGGTTACGGCGATTTTCCCATAGATGTTCAGCGGGAATTGTTAAATGTTCTGAATGCTTCAAGGCTTGCGGGAATTTCGGTCAATTCTTCGGGAATGCTCGTTCCCGTTAAATCCGTCACTGCCGTCTGCGGAATATCGGATACGGCTCTTCCCCGCAAAAAGCTTGGCTGCGCACTCTGCAATATGCAGGGAAACTGCTCTTACAGAAAGAAAGGAACGCACTGTGGATTTTAAGGAATTGCTAAATAACAACGAATTTGTTTTTCTTGACGGCGGTATGGGAACCATGCTCCAGGATAAAGGCATGAAAGCCGGAGAAATCCCCGAAATGACGAATCTCGAAAAACCCGAATGGGTGATCGATATCCATAAAAAATATATCGAAGCGGGTTCACAGATAATCTATGCAAATACTTTCGGCGCAAACCGACTGAAGCTCAGCGAGGCGGGAAAAACTCCCGATGAAATAATTCCCGCTGCAATTAAAAACGCAAAAACGGCGGCGGACGGAAAAGCTCTCGCCGCCCTTGATATAGGTCCTATAGGAGAACTTCTGGAGCCTGCGGGAAGTCTTTCCTTTGAGGAAGCATACGATATTTTCAGGGAAGAAATAATCGCGGGCAAAGACGCCGATCTGATAGTTATCGAAACAATGACCGATCTTTACGAAGCAAAGGCGGCTCTTCTTGCGGCTAAGGAAAACAGCTCTCTGCCGGTCATGGTTACAATGACGTTTGAGGAAAATATGAGAACGTTCACGGGATGCAGTGTTTCCTCAATGGCGCTCACATTGGAAGGTCTCGGAGCGGACGCAATAGGCGTGAACTGCTCCCTGGGTCCGAGGGAGTTTTTTCCCATTATCGAAGAACTTTCCAAATGGACGACTCTTCCGATAATAGCAAAGCCGAATGCGGGACTTCCCGACCCCGAAACGGGAGGATATGATGTAACTCCCGAAGAATTTGCCGAAAGCGCTCTCTCTTTCGTTTCTTTGGGAGTAAAGATTTTCGGCGGCTGCTGCGGAACGAACCCCGAATTTATTAAGCTTCTTGTAAATAAACTTTCGGGGAAAAAATATAAGAAAATAAAAAAAGATATCCCTGCGGCGGTCTGCTCCCCCGCAAAAACCGTTGCGATAACCGAACCGCGCATTATCGGAGAAAGAATAAATCCCACAGGGAAAAAACGCTTCAAGGAAGCTCTTCTGTCGGGAGATTTCGACTATATTCTTTCGCAGGCTGTCGAACAGACTGAAGCGGGCGCGGATATTCTCGACGTGAATGTCGGTCTTCCCGGAATTGATGAAGAAGCAACAATGGCAAGAGCGGTGAAGTCCATTCAGGGGATCACAGAGCTTCCGCTGCAGATCGATTCCACCATGCCCGGTGTCGTTGAACACGCTCTTAGAGTTTATAACGGCAAACCTATCGTTAATTCCGTAAACGGAGAAGAAAAATCCCTTTCTTCCGTTCTCCCTCTTGTGAAAAAATACGGAGCTGCCGTAATAGGACTTACTCTCGATGAAAACGGAATCCCGAAAACCGCCGATGAAAGATTCGGGATAGCGGAAAAAATATTAAACCGCGCTCTGTCAATCGGAATACGCAAAGAGGACGTTTATATAGATTGTCTCACGCTTACCGCTTCTGCGGAGCAGGCGGGAGTTATGGAAACGGTCAAGGCTCTTCACAGAGTTAAAACCGAACTCGGACTTAAAACCGCTCTCGGGGTATCGAATATTTCATTCGGACTTCCGAACCGTGAACTGATAAACTCTAATTTTTTGGAGATGTGTCTTTTGAGCGGACTTGATCTGCCGATAATCAATCCGAATGCCGTCTCCATGACGGGAGCTGTTCGTGCTTATAAGGTTCTCGCGAATATCGACGTAAATTCAATAGCTTATATTGAGAATTACAGGGATGTCAAAACTGTTTCGTCAGTGGTAAAAACATCGGAAAACGCTCCTTCGGGAAATTCAGCGGAAAATGAAAACGATTTGTTTTCCGCGGTTTTGAAGGGATTGAAATCGGAGTGCGCGAAAATCACCGAAAGACTCCTGGAAACTGCCGATGCTATGGAGATTGTTGATAAAACGCTTATCCCCGCGCTTGACAAAATAGGAGCGGATTTTGAAAAAGGAAAGGTTTTTCTCCCGCAGCTTATTCTGTCGGCAGGCGCCGCTCAGAGCTGCTTCGAGGTCATAAAGGAAAAAATGTCCTCCTCAAACGGAGAGAGCGTTTCAAAGGGAAAAATCGTTCTCGCGACTGTCAAGGGAGATATTCACGATATCGGAAAGAATATAGTTAAGGTGCTTCTCGAAAATTACGGCTATGAAGTTATCGATCTCGGAAAGGACGTTGATCCGAAGCTTGTTCTGGAAGCGGCTGTAAAATACGACGTAAGGCTCGTTGGTCTTTCCGCGCTTATGACGACCACTCTCGGCGCTATGGAGGATACGATAAAGCTTCTTCACCAAAACAAT
>CAZCUQ010000134.1:0-4231 GCA_964501705.1 uncultured Ruminococcus sp.
CAAGCCAGTACTTATAAATTTTGTCTTCCGTTTCTTTTGGTTCGTAGAGCTTCGAGAGTTCTTTTTTCATCTTCTTCAGATTTCCTTTCGTAAAAAATAACCGTCCTGAAAAAACAGGACGGGAAAAACCGCGGTACCACCTGAATTCGTCCGAAAGGACGCGCTCATTATCCTTAACGGGGAAAAACGTCTGTCCTTAAAGTTATTTTCGGGACAGAAGCTCAGCGATTACTTCGGCGTTTATTTTCAAGGACTTACACCGACCGTCCTCTCTCTGCGGAAAAAAACACGCTTACTCCTTCGCTTCACAGCTTTTAATATGTGTTATTGTAACATATAATTTCCTGTTTGTCAAGGAATTTTTTCAGATTCCGAAAAATTTTTTCTTTAAAGGACAATAACGGCATTATATTTTCTATTCATTGTTTTCCGTCAGCAGAATTGCTATGACGGATACGGTCAACGCGATCTCTCCGCACTCCGGATCCATTGCCGGAGGCAAACCGCCGATTGCCGCCTGTACAGTTGCTTTCGGTGTATAGGCAAGCATACAGAACAGCTTTTCTTTCACTAATCGATCATATAAAAACAACTTGAAAGAATCCTCTTCATACCCCGAAAAATATTTTCACGGAGACCGCGCTCATGATAAAAGCCGTGAAATCTCCCGCAAGAGATGAAACAAGCGTATGACGCGTATTCTTTGAATTTATTGCCGAAAAATAAACCGCCAGAGTATAGAACGTCGTTTCGGTAGACGCCGACATTACGGAGGCAACTCTTTCCGCAAATGAAGAAGTGGGATTGTCCCGCAGTATAGATTCAAAGACCGCGACCGCTCCGCTTCCCGAAAACGGACGTATCACCGCAAGCGGGAGACATTCGGGAGGGAATCCGATCTTTCCGAGAAAAGGAGAGATTATCTCCGTAACAAAATCCAATAATCCCGAAGCGCGCAGCATTCCCACGCTCGTTACAAGAAGAATGAGCGGGGGAATTATATCTGCCGCCGTATTAAGACCTTCGCGCACTCCCGCCGAAAACTCCGAAAAAATATCTGTTTTTTTTATCATTCCCGTTAATAGGATAAGCGCCGCCGCAAGCGGCACAAAAAGCTCTGCTGCATTCATTTGTCTTTTCTCCTTATTCCGCGGATAATACAGCCCGTCTTTGCTGTGATGAGCGAAACGGTAAGCGCCGAAAGAGACGTAAGTATCACTGCGGGCATTACGTCAAACGGCTCTGCGGCGCCGTATTTCAGACGCAGAGATGCCATTGTACTCGGAATTATTGTAAGAGATGCCGTATTAGTCACCGCAAAAAGGATCTGATCGTCCGATACCTCCGTTTCGGGGGCGCTCTCATCGAGAGCTTTCATGGCTTCTATTCCCAGGGGAGTGGCGGCGTTTCCGAGTCCCAGCATATTCGCCGAAATATTCATGCATATGTACCGAAACGCTTTGCTTTCGGGCTGAACATCACTGAAAATAAGACTAAGCGGGGCTTTGAGTATTTTTGCAATGAATTCCGTAACTCCCGATTTTTCGGCAACCTTCATAAGACCGCTCCAGAAGCACAGTCCGCCCGTAAGATATACGGCAATGTTCACGGCTTCCACGGGCTCGCTCAGAAGAGAAGCGGCAAGCGGCGAGGTATTTCCCGCACAGCAAGCGTAAATTAATGAAAAGGCAGCGGAAAACGCGGCAAAATATCCTATCATAGATAATTTCTCCCTAAAATGCTTATTCGGTAATTCATGGTAAAAAATGCCATGAATTGTGAAAAATAATTGAAAACTGAAAAAGTTTTCTCGATAGTTATTGACAAATCGGAAAAAAATGTATATAATATTATAGGACAGTATGTTTATGGGTATACTGTTCCTAACAAAAAATTCGCCAAAGTGAGGAAAGGACGATAATTATGAAAGAAACAGGCGTAACAAGAACACTCGACGGTCTCGGCAGAGTCGTTATCCCCGTTGAGATAAGAAGCGAATTCGATTTGATGGAGAACGATCGTCTTGAATTTTATGTGGAAGAAGATAAGATCATAGTCAAAAAATATATCAATTCCTGTATATTCTGTAACGCAAAGGACAATCTTACGAAATTCGAGGAAAAATATATCTGCCCGGAATGTCTCAGAGAGATAAAGGACTTAAAGTAATTCTTATTTATACATAGTCTATTCAGTATCTGTTCCGATTATTACAAGTTATGCTTTCTGTACGCAGGGCGGCGCGTTTTTGTCAAGCATCGCTTTGCGCGTTTGTCCGAGTGTAAAATGCTGATCGGAACAGAAATTTTTTAATATCGGAGTACGGTTATTTTATGATTTATCTTGATATCAAGGAGCTTGAATCGGGAATGTGCGTTGACAGAGACATCAATTTCTACGATTCCGCCGTAAAATCTGCTATCTGCATACGAAGAGGCGAAAAGCTTACCGATGTAACAATTACAAAAATGAAAGATAACGGCATAAAGGGCGCGTATATCGACGATATCCACAGCGAATTCCGGGTTATGTCGTCCGTAACGGAAGAACTCAGGGACAATGCGGTAAACAATCTGCAAAGCCTTGCGGAAAATTTCATGGATTCCAGCAAAGGCGTCACTGTCGGAGACGTTGAGCGTATAGGCGGTACGACCGAGGGTCTTATAGACGCTCTTTCCGATAAAAAAGATATCATGATAAATATCGCCGATATTAAAATGTACGATGATTATACATTTCATCACTGTCTGAGCGTAGCTATTCTTGCCATTGCAATAGGATTGGAGCTGGGACTTTCCAAAAAGGAGCTTTATGAACTTGGTCTTGCGGGACTTCTCCACGATATAGGAAAGGTTTCGATCCCGATCGAAATAATAAACAAAAACGGAAAACTCACCGATGAAGAATTCGCTATCGTAAAAATGCATCCTATCCACGCGGCAACGCATTTAAAGGAAAGACATCTCGTTCCGCATAACAGCTATCTCGGAATTATCGCTCACCATGAAAGATGGGACGGAAACGGTTATCCTTTTAAGCTAAAGGAAGAAAATATTCCTTATTACGCGCGTATTCTCGCGGTCGCGGACGTTTACGACGCTCTTACGTCAAACAGACCCTACCGCAAACCGAGTCCGCCGTCCGAGGCCATTGAATTTATTATGGGCGGCGTGGGTACTCATTTTGACGAAAACGTGGTTCATGCGTTTTTAAGAAAGGTTGCGCCTTATCCCATAGGCTCAAAAGTCATTCTTTCAAACGGAAAATACGCAACAGTTGTCAAAAACGCTTCGGATCACCCGTTAAGACCCGTCATCATCGTTGACGGAGATAAAAAATCTCTTGATCTGAATACCGATATAAATACATATAATACCGTAATTACGGGAATTGCGGAATCAGAGGAAAGCGCGGGCGCTCCCGTGAAAAAAGAGGAGGGGTAATTATGTCACAGAAAAGATGCAGCGGGATTCTTCTTCATATTTCAAGTCTTCCGTCTTTGCACGGGATAGGAACTCTCGGAAAGGAAGCGTACAGATTCGTTAAATTCCTTAAAAAAGCGGGACAGACATACTGGCAGATACTGCCGATAGGTCCGACGGGCTACGGGGATTCTCCGTATCAGTGCTACAGTGCATATGCGGGAAATCCTTCGCTTATCGATATCGATATGCTTATAGAGGACGGGCTTGTAAACGAGGACGACCATGATTTGCTTATTATAGACAAGAAGGAGAAATTTGCCGATTTCGCACAGCTTTACAGCTTCAAGAATATCATTCTTCATAAGGCGTGCGGGAAATTCTCCGAAATTTCCACAAACGAGCAAAAGCTTGATTTTGACAAATTCTGCCGTAAAAATTCGTTCTGGCTGGATGACTACGCTCTTTTCATGGCGCTTAAATATCACTTCGGACTTGTTATGTGGACAAAATGGGACGATGATATCAGACTGAGAAAACAAGACGCACTCGACAAATACACCGAAAAGCTTTCGGAAGAGATCCATGCATGGAAATTTATTCAGTATGTCTTTTTCAGACAGTATAAAGCACTGAAGAAATTCGCGAACAAAAACGGAATACTCATTTACGGTGATATGCCGATCTATGTGTCTATGGATTCCGCAGACGTATGGGCGCACCCGGAAGATTTCCTGCTTGACGGAGACTGCCGGCCCATAAAAGTTGCCGGGTGTCCTCCCGATTATTTTGCGCCGACAGGTCAGTTG
>CAZCUQ010000135.1:0-4224 GCA_964501705.1 uncultured Ruminococcus sp.
ACGGCTGACCGATGAACTGCTGAAATAACGGCAAGGAAGAAGGGAAAACAGCAAGTGTGTATCGGATGCCGAGCTGTGGAGTGGGGAACCGCTGAATCAATGCGTCTGTTGCGCATCCAAAAGAAAATATTGGATAACGCATAACGGATTATCCATAGCAAGAAAGAAGAGTTGTAATGAATAAATCAAGTCACATATTAAGCGAGAAAAAAAGAACCATGGTATTTTTGTGCCTGGTTATTTCCGGCATCGCGTCGTCTATTTTGTCCACAGCAATGTCAACGGCCCTGCCGAGCCTTGTGGAGTATTTTGGCATCAGTACCTCCACAGGGCAGTGGATCACCAGCGGCTATTCTCTGGTCATGGGAATGGTGCTGCCGCTGAGCGCGTTTCTGATCGTGCGGATCCCTACAAAAAAATTGTACCTGTCCGGTATCGGCATTTTTATTGTCGGTTTGCTTTTCAGTATCCTGACAAAAAATTTTGTTGTTATGATGGTTGGCAGATGCTTACAGGCAGGCGGTGCGGCGGTTTTGCAGGCGTCCTCGCTTCTGACGTCGCTTCGGACGATCGCGGGTTCCATTGGCGCTGCGGTGTTTGTCGGTATTATGACGATGGTAAGCGATGGGGCTTCCGCCTCCTATGGGAGCGCGGCGCCGATGCACGGAATGAATGTGTCATTCCTGTGCATGGCGGCTTGTTCCGCTGTGCTGACAGCAATCGCTGTTTTCGCGATCAGACCGCAGAAAGCAGCCGGCGTTTCCTGAATCAATGGGTCGGATTCGGAATCCGGCGTAAAAAGGATTTTTCCCGATTTTCGGGAAAATCAGGAAAAATTGTCATTGTTTACTGATTTATTACAATGTCGGATTTTGTCTTGACATGAATATTTTTTAATATTATAATAAGAATAGTGCGGAACATTTTTAAAGATATATATTTTGGGAAAGGAGATTTTTTCGTTTACAAACGGAAAAAATACATGATATGAAAAAAAGAATTGCGGCGCTGATGGCTGTTATTACGGCAGTCGGTATTTTTTCGGGCTGCGGAAATAACAGCGAAGATGAAAACGACGGAAAAACCGCTGAAGTAACTGTTTCCGAGGAGAACGACGCTTTTGCCGGATTGGATGACGGAACTTTACCCGTGACGGAAATTACGGCGGCGAATATGCCCGTTGTGACTTCTTCCGAGATCACACAGGAAAATACAACATCTTCTTATATTTCTGAAATAATGTTTATCGGCGATGAAATGTGCGGGGGATTTTCTTCTCTTGATAATGTGGATTCTTCAATGGTAGTTTATTCCGACGGCGCACAGGCTGCCGATATATCCTCTCTTTTGGACAGGGCATCGGAAATCAAGCCGAAGTACATATATCTCTGGGTCGGCAAGAATGACCTGTCTTACTGCAACGACTACAAATTTTATACGGGAGTAAAGGGCATCATTTCTTCTCTTTCGGAGAATTCTCCCGACAGCGTGATTGCGGTGCTTTCTCTTCCTGCGGTGACATCGGGCGGAGAATGGGATATAAACAACTGTGAAGGCGGCGCTTCATATGATATCTCCGTTTATAATGATGTTTTAAGGCAGATCGTTGACGAAGCGGGGAGCGATAAGATCGTTTTCCTTGATGTAGCTTCTCCGCTTGAAGATGAAAAGGGGGATCTTTCGGCGGAATATGACAACGGAGACGGACTTGCTTTAAATGACGCGGGATATCAGGCTCTTGCGTCTTATATTGAGACAAACCGATTCTCCAACGATTCGGCGGGAGGCGTTGTTTCCGAGAGTATGCCGGTTGTTTCGGAAGCTCCCGAAAGCGATGAGACTTCGGAAACCGTTTCGGAATCGGAAACTTCCGCAACACAAGCGGAGGTTTCGGACAGGGAAGACCTTAAAGCCGTCAGACCTTCCTTTACAAAGAGCGATCCTAAAGTATGCTATCTGACTTTCGATGACGGACCTTCGGAAAATACCGAAAAGATTCTCGATATTTTGAAGGAAAACGATATTAAGGCGACATTTTTTATCATTGGCTGGTGTATTGACGGCAGAGAGGATATTTTAAAAAGGATCGCCGACGAGGGACATACTATCGGAATACATACATATTCGCACGATTATGAGGAGATATATTCTTCCGTTGATGCTTATGTCGATGATTTTGCTAAAGCTTACGACAGGATTTACGAGGTGACAGGAATAAAGCCTTGGCTTTTCAGATATCCCGGCGGAAGCTACAACAGCTTTAACGAAGATATCGCCGACGATATCATAAGCGAGATGAACAGCAGGGGATTTACTTATTTCGACTGGTCTTGCGCTACCTCCGATGCTACTGTCGGAGCTACCTATAACAGCTGTATCGAGAGCTTCAAGGATTCTCTCACCAACGATTATGAAACGGTTCTCATGCATGATTCAAAGGAGCTTACCGTAGAGTATCTTCAGGATATCATAGACTATGCTAAAGGAGAGGATTACAAATTTGAAACTCTCGACACGGCGGAGCCTATTCGGTTCTGACTTCAGCTCGACTGATTTCAAAATGTCGTTAAGCCCATCATAGGACGGGAGTCCGGGTATGCGGTATTGCTGTTTCGGGTTGTCTCCGCTGACATATCAAGAAAGCGGCACTTAATCGGCGTGAGCATAAAGACGAAATTCTGATATTTTTCAAGTATCATCCGACCAATGCCATTTGTGAATGGATTAATTCTATCGTCCGGGCCGCGAAGCTCTCGAAGAATTGCCGCGGCAGCTTTTTTCACATATTTTCGGAGGTATTTGACATTTTGTACATTTTCTTGAATTCGGAAGGAGTACAGCCTTTTATCTTCTTGAATACGCGGTTAAAGGTAGTGAGACTTGAAAATCCCGACTGCATAGCGATGTCTGTTATGGAAAGGTTCGCTTCCAGGAGCATTACCGAAGCGGCCTTTATCCTGCGGCGGTTTACAAGTTCTATAAAAGTAGAGGAGCTTTCCTTTTTAAAGGTACGTGAAAAATGATATTTGCTGTAGCCCGCGAGAGAAGCAAGGGAATCGAGCGAGATATCGTACATATAATTTTTGTCGATATATTTCAGGATCATCCGAAATTTATCGGCAAATTTTTTATCCTCGTTAACTGCGGCGTTTCTTTGGTACTCTCTTATTCCGGTAAGCATATGAAGGAGTTTTGTATATATGTAAATTTCCGTCATCTCGCCGTAATTTGAATAAAGTGTATAGATATCGGTAATATATTTTCCCATAGTATTCAAAAATTCGTCGCCGTAATCTTTATTTATCAGCAATGGCCCGGAGAAAACGGGATAAAGGTCGGAAAGCGCGGGATTTTCGGCGAGAACCGCGTTATTGCACAAAAAAATAAGTCTTCGTCCTCTGCCTGCTTTAAGAGTATGGAGTTCTCCCGCAGGGATAACAATGATATCGCGTTCATTCAAGAGGAATTCTTTTTCTCCGCATATTACTTTGAAATCATTTACGAGAGGCATTATTATTTCAACGGCGTTATGCCAGTGGACGGGGTAATCTTCATCTTCGATATTATCATACATAACGAAGCTGCGGTTTCCCGTATAGTCAACGGTTTCAAAATCACCGTTCAGGTGTGCTATCATGGTATTCATCTCCGTAAGAGGTCTGTTATATACTTCCCGTTATTTCGGCGTCAAGCTCGCGTTTCCCTGCATCGGCCGAGACTGACGCGCCGAAATTCAATGCCGATGGAAATATCATTATTTTCCGCGTATTTTGTTCACTGCAAACGGGGGACAGACCGACGCAGTATTTTATTTAAATATTAAATATCAAGTCAATTATATCATAAAATCGGGTAAAGTGCAAGTCGATTATATAAATTATTTCTTTGACATTATTGGCAATCTCCGTGTTTTCAGGATTTTGGGAGTTTTTGACGAAAATCATATAATTGACTTCTGCTGTGACGCAGGTCATGGGAACGGTAAGTTCCGGCTTGTGACCCTTGAATACCTCAAACAGTTCGTTCAGTTTTTACAGCCCGCGCAAAGGCCGGCGGTAAATTTATTATATTCCGTGAATTTTTTTTAAATATATATTGACACCTCTCTTAAAGTATGGTATACTGTATATGTGTTAGTACGCAAATAAATATTTTACATATAAATCACAAATTATTTACTTAAAAAAAGGAGAGATACATATGACCCGCAAATCTTATGCCAAT
>CAZCUQ010000136.1:0-4191 GCA_964501705.1 uncultured Ruminococcus sp.
AAACGTCCGCACCCGTGAGAGTTTCGGTGGTATAGTTAAAGTCATAGGTGATAACGAAGTTAAATTTTTCGTTCATCTGCTCTTTGAGGCTTTCCAGATCCGAAGCAAAAACAGACGGAGATGTAAAGCAGTCTGTTTCGTTGAGATTAAGGGAGAGATTTCCCTTTTCGACTTCACTGAGGACATAAGCGACCATTTTTGTCATATCGGGGATATCACCGTAGACCTCGGAGGATATCTCGTAGCCGTTGTCGTTGTGAACAAGCTTTGCGTCGGCGGTATCGGAGGTTCCCCAAACGGTATTTCTGAGGATATATTCAAGCTTTTCCCTGTCGAACGAAGCTTCTCCCTCAGTAATGAAATGGGTCGGCTTGAAGTAAGCCGCAATCCAGTCCGAATAGTTAATGCTTTCGTAGAAGCCCTGTATTTCCGGAGTGATATTGAATTCGTAATCGAAATAATCAAGGGGTATTCTCTCAGCGGAGCCGTCTTTTTTTGTAATTGAGAGATAATCCGTTCCCGGACCTGCCGACACTGCCTGACAAGCTTCTTTAAGAGTCATTTTGCTGACATCCGTATCGTTGATAAAGGTATTCGGCAGGAATTTTCCGACAGAAGTCACCCAACCGCCTATATATATGATAGCGCCGATAACGATAAGACCGCCGATTATTGTAAGAGTGACGGCAACGTTTTTGCTGCGTTTTTTAGCTCTTTGTTTTTTTTTCTTCTGAGCAATTGCGGAAGAAATGGCGCTTGAAACTTCATAATCGCCGTCATTCATGCGAGCGGAGCTGTATCTGCTGTTTGCGGTTTTATTAGCCATATTAACCTCCGTATATAATATTTCAATGAAAATGAATAATAAATAATAATATTGTTCCCGAATCAAATCTCCCAAGCATATGTATTATCGGGTAAAGAATACAAATTGAGATTTGGGATCAATAAAAACGCATAAATACACACAATATATAGTATCACACTAATCGGATTTTGTCAATACGGATAAAGGTTAATTATCGGAAACAATATGGTTACAAATCTGTTATGAAGCTGAGAGTTATTTCCTTAACGGTGGGTTGGAGCTTACGCAGCTTAACTCCCGCCGAGCCGAACATTCTCTTTGAGGCGTTATTCGAGTCGGTTTTGTCATATTTGTCGGAAAGATAAACAACTTCCTTTATTCCGGACTGGATTATAGCCTTGGCACATTCGTTGCAGGGGAAAAGACTGACATAAAGGGTTGCTCCCGTGAGAGATCTGCCGTTGGAATTCAGAATAGCGTTAAGCTCCGCGTGTACGACGTATGGATATTTTGTATCATTTCCCTCGCGTTCCCACGGATATTCATCATCGGAGCAGCCTGCGGGAAAACCGTTGTAGCCCGTGGAAATAATAATATTATCCGCGCTTACAATACACGCTCCGACCTGAGTATTCGGGTCCTTGCTGCGTTTTCCCGCAAGCAGGGAAACGCCCATAAAATAATCGTCCCATGAAATATAATCAATTCTTTTCAATGCGGTTACTCCTTTGAATAAAATTGTTTGCTGATGTTTTTCTCAAGTATGCTGTCTATGTATTCGCAATCGAATCTGTATTTTGAATTTATTCCGTGAGAAGCGGCAAGCTCGTCGCTGTACTGCGAGTAAAGATACAGTCTGTCGTTTGCATAATTCGATTCATAGTGAGTTATCGTCGGATAGAGAGTAACATCCTCAACAGTGAAGGTGTTTCCGTTTCTGTCGATGAAGAATTCGAGAATCCCTCCGATAAGATTCTGCGGAGTCGCCTGAGCCGAAATAAAATTTCCGAGGGAATATGCGCAGAGAGTTTTTCTTCCGTCCTCACATTCTATCATCTCTATGTCTCGGAGAACGTGCGGGTGAGTGCCTATTATAACATCCGCGCCCGCGTCGGCGAGACGTTTTGCGGTACTCCTCTGCGAATCGGAAATAACGTCGGAGTCCTCAACGCCCCAGTGAAGCGAAACAATGCAGACGTCAGACAGTTCCTTCGCTTTTATAATATCGGAGATCATTCCGTCAATATCGTTTGAGTCGCCTATTATCATTTCAGACGAATCGGGGAGTGACAGACCGTTTGTGTATTCGGTATAGGACAGGAAAGAAAATTCGATTCCGTTTACGTTTCTGGTCCGTATATTATCCTTGTCCGACTGATTTCTGTACACTCCGAGAACGGTGACGGAGGGTTTTGTGTCCCAGTAGTCGAGACACGCGGATAAACCTTCCTCCCGCTGGTCGAGACAGTGATTATTCGCCATGGTAAATACATCAAAGCCGATATCTATCATGTGGTCGCCGAGAGCGCGGGGACTGTTGAAGAGCGGATAATCCGATGGTTCAAGCACGTCGTTGCAGATGAGCGTCTCCTGATTTATTATCGCCAGATCGGCGCTTCTGATGAAATCGTCCACATTGTCGTAAGCGTATGTAAAATCGTAGCCGTTCCAGTCAGCGCGTGCCGCCGCCTGGTTGTAAAGGGTCTTGTGGATAAGATTGTCTCCGACAGCAAGAACGCGCGCCGTTGCGGTTATTTCCGGCTCTGCGGCAGTTGTTTCCTCGCTTTCCGACTCGGCGGTATCCGCCGCCGTTGTAAACACAGACATATTTGCCGCAGCTTTTCCGACATCGTTTTTATCGGGAAAGCTTCCGCTTGTACCGATAGCGGCAAAGCATACCGCAAGCAGGATCACAGCGGCGGCAATGGTAATGAGCTGCGACTTGAAATTATTCATAATTTTTTCTCCTGTATTTTCTCTTCCGTTCGGACGAATAAGTCCTCACGGTTACATTATAATACAATTTTCAACTAAAATCAATAATTATCGGCAATTTTTGAAAGAAAATTTAAAAAAACGCTTGACAAACGAAAATGTTAGTGATATACTGATATTATCATAATAATAGTAAGTTGAAAGGAGCCTGACTGTGAACATTGACGCGATAAACATTAAGGAAGCGGAGGACGCGCTTGTTAAAACGGCTGAAGAAATAAAAAAACTTCCGTCAAAAAAGCTCTCTGACTGCGACGCGGAGAAGACGGCGCTGATAATCGTCGATATGGTGAACGGATTCATAAACAAAGGAGCAATGCACTCGGAAAGAATAAAGGAGATAATCCCGTCCGTTTCGGAGATTCTTGAAAACTGCTCCGCGTTGGGGATAAGCTCCGTTTCGTTTGCCGACTGCCACGAAATGGATTGTGAGGAATTTAAATGCTTTCCGCCTCACTGCATAAAAGGAACATACGAGAGCGATATTGTCTCCGAGATCAAAAATATCGGAGGATATGAGCTTATCGAAAAAAATTCCACGAACGGATTCCATGAGGAAAAATTCCGTAAATTCTTATCATCAAACGAAAACAAGGATAAATTTATAGTTGTCGGAGACTGCACCGATATCTGCGTAATGCAGTTTGTGCTGACTCTTAAAACCTATTTTACGGGGAATAATAAAAAATGTGAGATAATTATTCCGCTAAACGGCGTTGAAACCTACGATTCGCCCGCTCATAACGCGGTATTTATGAATCTTGCGGCATATGCGCTGATGAGAGACAGCGGAATAGCCTTTGTAAAGGAGTTTATTTATGGTTAAAAGAAATCTTACTATGCTCACGGATTTTTACGAGCTGACAATGGCAAACGGATATCTTGAAAACGGCATGGAAAACGTGATATCTTATTTCGATATGTTTTTCAGGAGAGTTCCCGATAACGGAGGATTTGCGATAATGTGCGGTCTGGAGCAGCTTATCGACTATATGAAAAATCTCCGGTTCGATGAAAATGATATAGAATATTTAAGAGGAAAGGGAATTTTTTCCGAAAGGTTTCTTGATTATCTTAAAAATTTCAGGTTTGCCTGTGATGTGTGGGCGATTCCCGAGGGAACCCCCATTTTTCCCGGAGAACCTATCGTCACGGTGCGCGGTCCCGCTTTACAGGCGCAGTTTGTGGAGACTATGGTGCTTATCTGCATAAATCACCAGAGTCTTATCGCAACCAAGGCAAACAGGATAGTCCGCGCCGCCGAGGGCAGACCCGTTATGGAATTCGGCTCAAGAAGAGCGCAGGGCTTCGACGGAGCTGTATACGGTGCGAGAGCGGCATATATAGGCGGCTGTTCTGGGACTGCCTGCACAATTACCGACAGGATA
>CAZCUQ010000137.1:0-4147 GCA_964501705.1 uncultured Ruminococcus sp.
AGAAAGAATAGGAGGAAACAGCTGTGATTAGTTTAATCGATACCGTAAAAAAATACGATGATTTTCTTGCTCTCGATAATGTAAACCTTACCGTACCCGAAGGAACGGCTTTCGGACTTTTAGGCTCGAACGGAGCGGGAAAATCAACGATACTCAGGCTTCTTTCGGGAGTATATGAGCCGACGTCGGGAAGCGTCGTCATCGACGGAGAAAACGTTTTCGACAATTCCCGCGTAAAACAAAAGGTGTTTTTCATAAACGATGAGACAGTCCAGTTCGGAAAATTCACCCTCTCGGAGCTTAAAAATTACTATAAGGACTTCTACCCCGATTTTTCCGAGGAGGTTTACAGAAAACTCGTTGATACGGTAAAGCTCCCCGAAAATAAAAGAACGGACAGCTTTTCAAAGGGAATGAAGCGTCAGGCTATTGTTGTGATAGGACTTTCCTGCCGCACGCCGTATCTTCTTATGGACGAAGCATTCGACGGACTCGACCCCACAATGAGGATAATAGTCAAGCATATGCTTATCGACGCTATGCTCGACAGAAAGCTTACGGTAATAATTTCCTCGCATAACCTCACGGAGATAAACGAGGTCTGTGACAGCGTAGCGCTTCTTCATCAGGGAAAGATCCTTTTCTCCCGCGAGCTTGACAGCGTAAAGGGCGATATTCATAAAATTCAGGCGGCGTTCCCCGAAGCGCATGAGCCTGAAGATTTCACATTCCCCGAAATTCTCCATAAGGAGCGAAACGTCAGCATATTTTATTTTATCATGCGCGGAAGCGAGGAAGTGATAAGAGAAAAATTCAAAATATACGATCCCGTGGTAATGGATATAATCCCGCTTACCCTCGAAGAAATATTTATATACGAAATGGAGGCTCTCGGATATGACGCAAACGGTCTTGACTAACGGAGAAAAAACAACACGGAGTGTCAAATCACCCATACTTACTTACGGAAAGAATCTGCTGAAGCAGAATAAAAAATTCATAATATTAATATCGGCTATGCACCTTTTGGGAGCGCCGTTTGTCATGCTTTTTGTTATTATGGATCTGATGTCGAAGCCCGAAAGCACCGTCGATTATGAGTTTACGGTCGTAATAGCCGTACTCTGTCTTATTATCGCGTTTTTTTCGGGAATACCGATCGCGATGAACTGCTTCAGGCACTTACACGACAAGCAGGCGGTGGATATGGAAATATCTCTTCCGCTCAACATGAAGGAGAGATTTTTCACGGGATATTTATCGGGGCTTGCGGCATATCTTCTGCCGTTTATTGCCGCGGAGATAATCACTCTCATAGAACTTCCTGTCTTTCGTTCGGCGTGGCTCAAAGATTTGCATTTGAATGATTACGATTCGTTTTCCCCCGATGAAACGCTGCTCATCTATCCGATCTTCGGAGAGCTTGTACTCGGCGGATTACTTCTTATGGCGTCGTTTTACACTTTTTTCGTTCTGACGTCCTGCTTTTGCGGACAGAAGAGCGAAACAACTGGTTACGGAATCGCCGCAAATTTCTGCATACCCGCGCTTTTCCTGTGCGTATATCTGATAATAGAAAAATACGGTTTCGGTTATCATGTAAGCATTGAAAACGACTCGGCGTTTTCCGTTCTGTTCGGAATGACGTCTCCCCTGGGGGAGGGAGTTTCGCTCGCCGCCGCGATATTGGCGCTTATCGACAATCCGGGAGCGGATATAACAATTCCGTTTTTTTCGCTTACGAGTTTCGGAGGCTGGGTGGTAAAAACGCTTCTGTTCACGCTAATATGTCTTTTCGCGGCGTATTTCGTTTACAGAAAAAGGCGTTCGGAGCAAACGGGAAAAAGCTTTGCGTTCCGCAGCTTCTATTATTTTATGATGACGATATTATGTATAGTGATCATAGTACTCTTCAGCAGTATTTCCATGGACGGAGCACTGCTCGCTTCCGGAATAATTTCCGCGATAATTTACGTAATACTTGACAGCATATCGAACAGAGGAATAAAAAAGCTCGGAAAATCGTTCGTAAAATTCGGGATAACCTTCGCGGGATCGCTTCTTATTATTCTTCTTGTAAGGTACACGGGATTTTTCGGAGTAATGTACCGCGTTCCGAACGTATCGGATATCTCGTCGGCGGAGGTTTCGTTCAGCGAACCCATAACTAACGTAAGACAAAATCTTACTCTCACGGGAGAAGAAGCACTCGGAAAAGTTACGGGTTTCCAGAAAGACACGATAGACGCCTACAAAAAATCGGGTATGAAGTCCGGGACTGACTATTCCGATTCCTCGGAAATCGGAACGCTTGAGATTGAATACGCCTTTAAAAACGGCAGTGTCGAGGAAAGAGAGTATCCTATATATCCCGATACCGTGCATTATATAAACGAGCTTATGCTTACGGAAGAGGTAAAGCAGTATAAAATATCGCTTTTTTCGGAAACGGTAAAAAGCAATTTCCGTGTTGAAGCGAACGGCGAGGAAAGTATCGTTTCCGTCGGCGCGAACGGATGCGACGCTGATAAGCTCGTCTCATGCTACACAAGAGATATGCGGAATCTGACAAAGGAGAGGTATTACGGCGGCTACCGGGCTTTTGAAGAATACGGCTGCTTCATATCAGATACCGATGGGAGAAATAGCATACGGATAAACGGCTTCTTTCCCGAAACCGCAGAGTATCTGTCGCAGTTTGTTTCTCTTGAAAATATGTATTCGGAATATTTTGACCAAAGCAACGATAGGGTACGGATCTTGAAAGGGTACGGAAACGGCGAGGTTCCTGTAAGAAAACTGAATGCCTTGGACCGCGTTTCTCCTTTGGAAACAATTTCCGTAATATATTTGGGAAACGAAGATGACATATACGGCGCGGAGTTTGACGGCTCTGCCGGAGAGATAAGCGTTTCGTCTTTGTCGGAGGAGCAGTATGACAAATTATTGGAAATTATTTTCTGCTCTTATCCTGCGTATATTCCTTCGGGAGAGTGTTATATTATTAGCATGGGAGGTTTGACAGGATACATTCCCGAAGAGTATTACGAATTTATCGAAAAAAATTTTGTATGATCTTTTCCGAAAGGTATTCAAAAAAAACCGTCCCGCACAGGATTGGGTTTGTTTGATATAGTTATTTTTCCCCCCGATGATTCAGAATATCCGGGGGAAAAATAACAAAGACCGAAAAAATGCAGGCGGCAGATCCTGCAGGAAAGGCAGCTTTGATATGCAGCTTAAAACGAAAAAAACATCGGCGTTAATTCTGAGCCTTGCGGTTTCGGCAGCGTCACTGACCGCCTGCGGAAGCAGCACAAAGACGGAAGATGAAAAAATGTCCGAAACGACAACATCGGTAACCGCAGCAACGGAAAGTCAGTCCGAGACCCCTACTATGTCGGGCGCTGATACGACCGACAATTCAGGTATTCTTGACACGGACGGAGACGGTTTCGTAGACTCAAACAGAGGCGATGAATCAGACACGGGCGCGGTAGGCGGAGCGGTAAGCGACGCAGGTAACGCTGCGGAGGATATCATCGACGGCGGAGCCGATATAGTCGATGACGCCGTATCGGGAGTAGAAGATGCGGCGGACGATCTTATGGGAGATACAACCTCCAAAAGATGACAAAACGGAAAAACGGAGCGTGTTTATCACGCTCCGTTTTATTTGCGGTATATGTTCTTAAATACGCGAAAAATATATCAAAAATCATGCAAATAAAAACGGGAGATCCCTGAGAATGCCAAAGAGTATAAAAAGAAAAATTATTACCGCGATAACAGGCAGACAGCCGCTTTTTTTTATTTCGGGATTTCTGCCGTTATTCTGTGCGGGGGCAGTCGGGTGAGAAGTATAAGGCGACGAATAGGATTCTTTTTCGTGGGAATGATCTTCGTAGGTATCGCAGCTTATATCGGTAGTATGATCGTCTTCTCCGTAAACGGCAGAGCCGCAGTGAGAGCAGAAATCATCATCGCGGCTCATTCTGCGGCAATTTTTGCAGTATTTCATAAAATACACATCTCCCAACAGGTTTTACTATATTATATCACAAAAAGCAATAAAATGCAACAAAATATTTTAGGCAACACCGCACGACTTGCAAAAGGGGCAGAAATATGGTATAATAAGAATATG
>CAZCUQ010000138.1:0-4144 GCA_964501705.1 uncultured Ruminococcus sp.
AGAAAAACCTCTTTTCCGATCTCTATCTGAGAAAGAGTCGCATAAGAGGCGCGGCAGGCATATCCCACACCCGCACATTCAACGACGGCAAGACCGTCCTCTTTATGGATAAGCTTTCCTCTCAAGCTGAAAATCATCTGAAAATCTCTCCCTTTAATGAAATTCCCGTCTTATTGGCGCCGTGGCAGACTGCAAGAGCAAGAGCGTCTGCGGTATCATCGGGCTTCGGAACGTTTTTTAGTCCGAGGATCCGTCTTGTCATATCCATGACCTGTCTTTTTTCGGCGCGTCCGTAACCGACGACCGACTGCTTCACCTGAAGCGGAGTGTACTCATAAATCGGAATACCGTGATTTTCCGCCGCAAGCAGAATAACTCCCCTTGCCTGTGCAACATATATTCCCGTTTTCTGATTGGTATTGAAGAATAACTGTTCAATACTCAGAGCCTCCGGCGAGTAATTTTCGAGAATAGTATTCATATCGTCGAAAATAATTTTAAGTCTTTTTGTGAACGGCGTTCCCGCTTCGGTCGTTATAGCTCCGAAATTCACGGGGATGTATTTGTAGCCGTCGTAATCGAGAAAGCCGTATCCCACAATTGCATAGCCGGGGTCTATCCCCAGAATTCTCAAAAGCTCACCCCCGAAGCGAATATAAAAATATTGTTAAAATTTTGTTTATTTTTTCTGTTTTTGCCTCTTATTTCCTACATACATACTTTTATTATAGCACATTATTATATAATACGCAAGTTTTTTTTTAAAAGTTATTGTAATTTCCGAAATAATTTGATATAATATAATTTAACGGGACAAAATACAAGCAATATTTGTAGACTTTCCCAAAAACACAGCAGAGGGAGTACCTGAAAAATGGATTTGAATGAACTCAGAAGCGAGATAGACGCTATAGATGAAAAGCTGTTAAAGCTCTTTGCCGACAGAATGGATGTCTGCCGCAGGGTGGCGGAATATAAAAGAGAAAATAACGTTCCGATTATGCAAAACAGCAGAGAGGAAGAAATAATCAGACGGGCAAGAGAAAATTCCCCCGAGGGTCTTGAGGATTCGAGCGAGCTTCTCTTCTCCGAGATAATGGATATAAGCAAATCCCTTCAGCACCGCGATTTTTTCTATAAAACGGGAAAAATACTCGAACCCAAGCTTTTTCTTCCGAAAATGGCAAGACATATCGCCTGCCCCGGAGTGGAAGGCTCAAACACCGAAACGGCGGCTCAAAAATTCTTCCCCGGCAAGGAGATAAATTACTGCAAAAGCTTTGAGGAGGTAATTCAAGCCGTTCTGAAAAACGAGGCAGATTTCGGAGTTATCCCCATACAGAATTCCACGGCGGGAAACGTTGCGGAGACATTCGAGCTTCTTGCAAAGCAGAATATCTACATAACGGCGGCTACGAAAATAGAGATAAATCATTGTCTCGCGGCAAAAAAAGGAACGTCGTTCATGGACGTAACAAAGGTATTTTCTCACCCGCAGGCGCTTTCACAATGCTCCGAATTCCTGCGCGAAAACAGCCTTTACGCAGCCGAAAGCCTGAACACGTCCATTGCGGCAAAAAAGGTCGCTTTCTCAAAGGAACCTTACGCCTGCATCTGCAGCAAACACTGCGCCGAAATAAACGATCTTGAGATTTTAAACGAAAATATCTCAAACGCGGACAAGAATCTCACACGATTCATCTGCATTGCAAAGGATTTCTACGCTACCGAAAACTCGCGCATAATCAGCGTTTCGATTTCCATTCCGCATAAGAAAGGCTCTCTCTACCGTCTGCTGACGAGATTTGCCGTAAACGGACTGAACCTTGTCAGGATCGAGAACAAACCCGTGGCGGGAACGGATTTCGAGGTCATTTTCTTCTGCGATTTCGAGGGAAGATTCGATGACCTGAAGGTCTGTGCGCTCATGAATGAACTCCAGAGCGAATCAAGCTATTTCCGTTTCCTCGGAAACTACTGCGAGATCGAATGATATGAAAAAGGTATCGGTAATAATAGCCGCAGCGGGAACGGGAACACGTATGGGCGGCATTTCAAAGCCTCTTCTCGGAATATGCGGCAAACCTGTTATCATTTATTCAATGGAAGTTTTCGAGGCTCTGACGGATGTCTCGGAAATAATTGTTTCGGCAAGAGAAGAAATCGCGGAAGAAATAAAGCGTCTTTCGGATAAATACAGTATCACGAAGCTCAGGCAGATCGTCCGAGGGGGAGAAACACGCCAGCAATCTGTCGTAAACGGACTTAAAGCCGTCTCAAAGGAAACGGAGCTTGTGGCTGTTCACGACGCCGCCCGCCCTCTTATTAAAGCGGAATTTGTAAAACAGTGCATACGCGACGCGGAGATTTTCGGAGCAGCCGCTCTCGGAGTTCCCGTGAAAGACACTCTTAAAGTCGTAAGCGGCGGGCTTGTCACTGATACTCCCGACAGAAGCAGTCTCTGTATTATTCAGACTCCGCAGATATTCAAAAAGGAGCTTTACGTTAAAGGAGTGAATTTTGCGCTGGAGCACGGTCTTGATTTCACCGATGACTGCCAGCTCGCGGAAGCCGTCGGCGGAAAGGTTTATATCTCAAAATCCGACTATACGAATATAAAGATAACCACTCCCGAAGATCTCGATATCGCGGAAATTTTATCCAAAAAATGAAAAAATTTCGCAAAAAATTCAGCAATAATAACAGTATTTACACCATCTGATAAAAGATTAACGAATTTTTCACACTTTCCGACACAAAACAAAGTATAATGAATTTATAAAAACTAAAACGTTTAAGTAATCTTTACGGAGCAAAAAAATGATTAGGATCGGTCACGGATATGATGTTCACCGCTTTAAACCCGAAAGAAAGCTTATCCTCGGCGGAGTGGAAATTCCGTTTGATATGGGGCTTGACGGACATTCCGACGCGGATGTTCTGCTTCATGCGGTCTGCGACAGTATACTGGGTGCGCTCTCTCTCGGAGATATAGGAGTTCATTTCCCGGATTCCGACAAGAGCCTGAAGGATATAAGCAGCATGATACTGCTTGAAAAAGTTTCTTACCTCATGTATGAAAAAGGTTATTCTGTAAATAATATTGATTGTACTGTGATCTGTCAGAAACCGAAGCTTATGGGTTATATTCCTCAAATGCGCTCGAATATCGCTAAAATCCTTAATACCCCCGAAGAAAACATAAACGTTAAAGCAACGACCGAAGAGGGTCTCGGTTTCACGGGAGAAATGCTCGGAATTGCCGCTCACGCTGTCTGCACAGTGAAGCGTTTATCTGAATAAACATAAATATATTGAAAGGATCTGCCGATATGAAGCATCTAATTCTTGTAACGTCACCGCCTGCCTGCGGAAAAACCTTTGTTTCAAAGGAACTTGCAAAGGCTCTTAAACCTATCGTGTATCTTGACAAGGACACTCTCATTGTTCTCTCAAAGCAGATTTTCAAGGTAGCGGGCGAGGAAGTAAACCGCAGTTCCGAATTTTTTGAGAAAAATATCAGAAATTACGAGTATTACGCTATTTTTGATATAGGTCTCGAAGCGCTTGCGTACTGCGATCTCGTTCTTATCAACGCGCCGTTTGCACGTGAGATAAGAAATCCCGCCGCGATTTCCTCAATGCGCGGCAAATTGAAAGCTGTCGGCGCGGAACTTTCGGTTATCTGGGTGGATACGGATATAGAAGTATGCCGTCAGAGAATGATCGCAAGAAATTCCGACAGGGATACGTGGAAGCTCGAACACTGGGACGAATACGTCGCTACTCAGAACTACAGCGCTCCCGATATAGAAGGACTTATGATATTCAATAATTCCAACGATGAGGAATTTAATGAATCAATAAAGAGAATTACGGGAGAACTCAGAAAAGAAATATGATCATCAGGGAAACAAACTGTTGTTTGTTTCCCTTTTTCCATATTTATGTAAAAATTACCAAAAGAAAAGAGGAAAGTTTATACATTTTTTTCCTTTTAATTTATTGAAATTATTTAACGGAAATGCTATAATAATGCTGTAAGCGGGATCAACTTAAATCTTTACAAATACGGGAATCGTTAAGACGAAAGGAGAGAATACATTTATGGCGGAACGCGCAGCATCAATATCGATCAGGAGCT
>CAZCUQ010000139.1:0-4068 GCA_964501705.1 uncultured Ruminococcus sp.
GTTTCATCGGTTATCGTGTAGTTTGTCCCTGAATCCGAAACATTCGCGCTGTACTCGTAAACGCTCCCGTCCGAGTATGTAACCGTTACCGCCCCGCGTCCTTGTCAACTTCAATTTGAGCAGCTTCCTTTGCCGAGGACTGAACGCCGTCATATGAAGTAAAGCCGCCTTTTTTCGTTGAAAAGTAATAGCTTTCTTTTGCTGAAGAAGCGGCGGCGGAGAATGCTGAAATATCGCTGTCTGTTTCTTCCATGGTGAAATAAAAGCCGTATTCATTGTCTATCCCGGAATTTTTATAGCTTTGCCCGAGCTTTACGCGGGTATCTACGGCGCGTTGCATTTCGGATGTATAATCGGCGAAGCTGCTTTGAAAATAATCCGCGCCGCCCGACATTACCGAATGATTTTTTGTGTATTTCACGGTGAATTTTTCAAGCGTTCTTGTTACGCCGTCAAAGTTTATCAGAGCGTATAAAGCGGGCGTCAGTTCGTCCGTCAGGATATCGTCACATTCCCACCCCTTGTATTCTCCGATAAGCTTTGAAGCAGCTTGCAAACATACGTCTTTCCCTTTTAAGAAGCTCCCCGAAAGAGTTACGGTATTAAAATACGCGCCGTCTCCCGCCTCATATGTGTTATTTCCTGAACTGTCGGTAACAAATACGCGGGAAATCGTCTTTGTCTGTTCGGGGGAGTAATCGGAAAACATATCCTGTGTAACTGTTATGCTCCCTTTTGAGCCTCCGCCGCGAGTGAGAAAATCAATGCCTCCTAAAGAACTTTCGCAGAAGAACCCGCCGTTTACCTTTGAGATCTCTTCCAAAACGCTTCTGACGGTTTTTCCCTTGAATTCTGACAGCTGTAAATACGGTTCTTCGGCAATATCCGATGGAACTGCGCCCGTGCCGTAAAGAGTACCGAGCGCGGCGATTGCTATTTGCTTACACGAATATGTATACAGATTGCCGCTTGAATCTTTTTCGGGGAAAGTGCTTGTATCCATCAGAACATCAGCATTGACGAATTTTCTATAAGCCGTAATTGACACCGTTCCTTTGCCGATAAAGCTCATATCGGTAAGAATAAACTCACCCGCAAGCTCAGAGAAAGTAACAACGGAGCATGGAGGAAGTTCTAATATAGTTGATTCAAGCCCCGCTCCCGTAAAAATATCGCAGGAAAAAGACGCCGATGATATCCCGCTCATTCCGTGATTTGGCGCGGCGGCGGAATATGTAATGTTTGCTATGCTGTCTTCGTCAAATTCTTCTCCGCCGACCGAAAGAGTGTATGCCCTGCCTTTATTCGCCCCCGAATCCGTTTCCGCTTCGGGGGCATTTTCAAAAGGGATAAGAGGACATTCGGCGGAAATCTTAATGTCATATGTGCGTGTACCGCTGTCAAGCGGTTCAACGGCTATCTCGGACGTTACCGTCGGATAAGTAAAAGCCGCATTCGTAAGACACGGAGCGGCGTATGATATTGCAACTTTATTTTCCGCTCCTATATTTTCAAGCGCGTTAAATAATTCTTCGGCTATATCTTCGGGTACATTTTCGAGATTTGCCGATATGCTGACGGATTTTCCTTTTAATTTTTTGTATTCCTCCGAGGTTGTTTCCTCGGGCGGGTCACCCGTCGGAGTGTCATATATTTTCTTGCCGCTCACCGCCGTGAAAAGCACGGTATTTTCCGCTTCGGCATACATTTCATCAAGCGTCTGCGCATCGGATAGGACGGGCGTTTCCGTTACCGTCATACCCGCGACAACATAATCGGACAGATCCACCCCGCCTATTATTAAAATGGTTGACATTTATCGTTTACTCCTTTTTCCGCGCAGCTTCAACACGCTGTATAGCCGCGCTTATCATAGCGCTGTCGCGTTCGGCAACAGACGCGTAACGTTTTTTACGATACTCCGTGAGAGCATAACGCCGCTGTAATTTCCTGATTCTTTCCCGTTCGGCTTTGTCGGTGATTTCAGATGTTTTTGTACACCTTATCCGCATTATTTTGACAAGCTCCGTTTCATCGGTGAGTCCCGCAAACAGAGCGGAGAATTTCTGCCAGTGAAGCTTTGCCGTTTCAAGGTCGATTCCGTACTGCTGACGGAAAGCCGCGATAAAATAGCGGCTGTCCTCGTCGTAATCATAGCAGCGTTTTGTGTTTTTCGGACTGTTTTCAATATTTTCGGGAGGATTTTTTCCGCACAGATAGAAATTGACCGCCGCGTCTGCGGCAGCCATGTAATCTGTGGGGATATTTCCCTTAAAAAAATCCGACAACGCGGACAAGATTCCCGCGCTGTCGGATTTTCTGACAGAAGTTTCAAACCGCGCCATGATTCTGAAATCGGTATCGACGGGGATATCATTTTCACCGACTTTTACGCTTTCGGGATATTTCCCGAAAATCATTTTGAAATGCTCCTTTTAAGGTTATCAGCCGCTTTTGCAAGTTCGCCGCAGATGTATTTCAGCACTTCAAAACGTTCAAATTCGTCTTTTTCTCTGTCCTCGAAAATTTCCGCTGATTTTCCTTTTCCGAGTATCTCATCGATAAGCGCGTCAATACATGAAACAGCGTCATCGCCGTCGTTATCCGACGCAAATTGCGAAAGCCGTTTCCCAAGCTCTCTTGTAAGCTTCACGGGGTATTTTTTACTTTCGATTTCAATGTTTATCACATTTGGTGTTTCTTTAAAGCTGAAAGCCATTTTCTTTCCCTCCGATTATTTTATTCGACTGCTTAGGTGCTTGCGCTGTAAGTATATTCTTCAGGCGCGACTCCGCAGGATTTCAGATTAACCGTAAGCTCCGCGTTGTCACCGCTCTCTCCCGAGCAGTCTGTGTCAACGATTGCGGACATAAGCCCTTTTTCTCCCTGACCTGTTATCATGTTAATAAACGCATATCCGATAACGCAAGACTGCCCTTTTCCATATTTTATGTCAAAGCTGTCAAAAAAATCCTGCACGGGGTCTCCCGCGTATCTGTCCAGACTAAGTTTAAAGGTTCTTTGAGTGCCGCTTTTTACGGTAGACGAACCGCGCCTGATGTAATTGCTTGTTTTTTCTTCCGGGTTAAGCTGTCCGTCTACAGTTTTCAAACCCGCTTCGGCAACCAGAAACTCGCCGGGGTCAGCCGTTTTTATTTCCGATTCCGTCATTGCTTTCGTACTCACCGCAAGCACGTAATCGTCAGCCATGATAAAACCTTCCGCCGAAGGATCTGGGTTTACTTCTTGCATAAATTCCGCTAATGTCATGTTATATTCCTCCTGTTTACATAAGTAATAATTATTTCCCGTCCGTAAACGTAATTGCCGCTTTCGCTTACGGTGATCGGCATAGACAGCTGCCCTTTTCGGATGTTCATAATCTCAAGACCGCTGTTTCTGTAATCGGCATTCATGAGCCTGTCGGCGGCGGCGTCGAGCGTTTCGATAAGCTTTTCTTGATCCTGCCCTTTGCACATAAACTGAACCGACAACTCAGTAAGCTCCGCGCCATCGTGGTATTTTTGAACCACTCTGCCGCCTGCGGGAAGAACCGAGATTAAATCGCTTTCCGAAAGAATGCCGATTTTTTTAATCTCCGCCGTTTCGGCGGCGTATTTGAGTATTTCGGTCATGTTATCCCCCGTTTTTCAATGCGTTTTCATAAGCTTTCAGCCATTCGCGCAAATGAGCCGCCTTTGCTGTTTCAAACCATTTCCACGTGGCGTTTTCGTTCTTGTCCTTACGCGCCGCAGGAAGATAGTATTGTCTCCACGCGTAGCCTTGTGTCCACTCCACAAAAGTAAGATCGTCCGAGCTGTTTATTATTGATGAATCAATAAGCGCTTTTGTGTCTTGCTTGCAATAAAAATTGCTGTCAGTAAGCACCTGGGTGCCAAGCGCGAAATCAGCGCGTGTTTTTTTCTTCTTTATCCGCGCCATAACGGCGGCGGGATCAAAATCAACGCTTACAATTTCTTGAAATTCAAAACATTCGCTCATACTAATCCCACCTCTTGGAGACATATGCGCGCTGACGCAGGACGAGCTTGCGGGAATACGAAATCT
>CAZCUQ010000140.1:0-2697 GCA_964501705.1 uncultured Ruminococcus sp.
CCGTCGGGATTATGCGCTCCGTCGAGAATGACTGTCGGATCATCGGAAATTATCTCGCACCTTGAGGGAACGCGGGCGTTATATATTCCGTCAAGGATTATTTGCGCGCTGATTTTGTCATATCCGTGATTTTTTGCGTAAATAAGAGCCTCATAAGCCGTGACCGCGTTATATATCTGGTGGGTACCGGCCATTTTCGTTTTAAGAAAAACATTCTTATACTTAAAGAAGTTTCCCGAAAGGTCGGAGGACAGCGTAACAATTTCGTTCATTTCTGGAATAATTACCTCGGAGTGATGATTCTCCGCTGTTTTTTTTATGACCGAAACTGCCTCGATGGGATTACAGCACTCTAAGATACATGGAGAATTTTCCTTGATTATTCCCGCCTTATGAAAAGCTATTTCACATAAAGTGTTTCCGAGAACAGCCGTATGATCGTAAGAAATCGAAGTTATCACCGAGCAGAGATTAGTTTTTATTATGTTAGTGCAGTCAAGAAGTCCTCCGAGACCCGTTTCGAGAATAACAATATCGCATTTTCGGTTAAGATAATAAACAAACGCGAACGCACAGGTTATCTCAAACTGTGAATATCCGGTTTCTCCCGTTAATTTAACTGCGGGGATAACGGTTTCGGCAGTTTCGCAAAGCTCCCTGTCGGAGATCTCTTCACCGCTTATCTTTATTCTGTCATTATAGCGGTAGATGAACGGAGATGTGAATTCTCCCGTGACATATCCCGCACGGGAGAATGTTTCCGCTGTCATTTCCGCAACCGAGCCTTTTCCGTTTGTACCCGCAATATGGATAAAATTTAATTTATCCTGCGGATTTCCGAGTATATCCATAAGAGCGGAAAACCTTGAAAGATCGGAAACGGGAACGCCTGTTTTTGTATATTTTCCGAGAAAATCCATAACCTCGCCGATAGTCATATTTTAATTCTCCAGTTCATTGCGAATATCCGCAAACATTTTCTTTTCGGCGTTATTATCCGTAACCGAAGCAAGCATATTAAGGTATTCATATGCTCTTTTGGATTCACCGTGAGCCTTTGCGTAATTCATCTCACAGAATGCCGCTTCTCTTAATACATAAAAATCCTTTTTCTTCTGAGGGATAGTTCCGAAAACCCGACAGAACTGCCTGTAAGCGTCCTCTCCGTATTCGGAGCCGCCCGTAGTGCTTGCAACGTTCAGGTGATATTCCATGAGAGTCTCGTAGTAAATAAGCTCATACCATGGATCAAGGCTGAAAAGAAATTTATCGCAGTAATTTGTACGCAGAGCATTTTCGTATTCTCCTGCCGAAAGATAAGTTCTGATGAGAATATATCTTAGATATCCGATCGAATATATATCCTCTTCCTTTGATAACAGTGCGTTTCCCTCGGATATAATTTCTTTTGCGGAGATACCCTTGCGGACTCTTTTTATAAAATCGTCAAGCTCCGCGTCGGGGCAGAAATGCCGAAGTTTTAACAGACTGTTTCTTCTGAAATTTCTCTGACCGACGATAAGGAAAGCGAAAAGGACGCCGAAAAAAACAATAATAAGAATTCCTGCGATAATATTAAATATGAAAACAATTATTCCGACAACGATAAGTCCCGCAAGAACGGCAAGCACCTCGGCGGTTCGTTTTGATCTTTTGTGCAGATCCATAATTTGACGGTGTTTTTTTGCGTGCAGCTTTTTAAGCTCCGAAGGGGTAACGTTCATTCTGATTCTCCTGTTTTTATGATAAAAGATTTAAAAGCTCCTCGGATTTTTCGGTTATCAGCGTACTTTTTGCTTCGGAAAAAAGTCTTTCGGCAAGTTTTTTTGATTCGTCATATTTCCCGATAAAATAAAGACACTTTGCTTTTAAATAGATGTAAAATTCACTTTCGCAGCTTATTTCGCCGCTGTGATAAATTATTTCGGTATAATTTACGCAGTCGAAATACCGCTGCTCGAAAAATGCGTACAGAATTTCCGTCTTGAGAATTATTTCCGTCGATAAGAGATCATCCGCTTTATCGGGGATTTTTTCATAAGCATCGTTTATTTCCGCAAAGCTGTTTTCCGAGAAAACTCCGCAGAAGATAATTCTGAAATTATATAAAATACCGAAATATTTTTCTTCTTCAAACAGATCTTCATCGTTTATGAGCGCATTGTAAGCTTCCTTGATTTTTCCCGAAAAAATATATCCCTCGGACAGTTTATCGGAAAGGATGGCTTTTCTTCTTTTGTCGTCTTCATCTCCGAGACAGTTAAGGATCAAGTTTATTGTTTCGTCCGTATATCCGTCCGATTTGATTTTGTTTAATATACGAAATATCCGCGAAGAAAAAATCATATGGTAATTTTCAAGCTGAAATTTCTTTTCGAGATCAACTTCAATATAATAAACCGAAACAAAAATCAAAAGGCAGGAGAGCGAGAAAGCCGCTCCCGCAAAAAAGCTCCTCAAAATCAGTAACGCTCCGATAATTACAGATATTCCCAAAATTTTCAAAACCGCAGAAACGAGTTTGATTCTTTTGTTTTCCTTTTCTTGTCGGGAAACGGATTCTTTTTTCAGTTTTTCGTATTCTTCCAAAGAAATTTCAAGCATGATTCACCTTTTTGCAGACCGCAAATCCGTTTTTTTTTTTTTTTTTTTTTTTTTGTGGGTTCAGTCTTTTATTTTTTTTTTTTTTTTTTTGCT
>CAZCUQ010000140.1:2707-4064 GCA_964501705.1 uncultured Ruminococcus sp.
TAAGCTTTTTATCGACTGCTCTATCTTAGCGAGTTTTTCCTGTGCCTTCAACAGCTTGCCCTTTTCGTTTTCGATCTGCGAAGCGGGAGCCTTTGCCATAAAGCCCGCGTTATTTAATTTACCCGATGAAAAATCAATATCCTTTAATACTGCTTTCTTTTCTTTTTCGAGACGGGCGATTTCTTTTTCTCGGTCAACAAGTTCGTCAAGAGGAATGAATATTCTTGCGCTGTCCGTTACCGCCGTTATCATGTCCGGCATATCGAAGCTGTCGCCTATTTCGACCTCCGACGCAGAAGCAAGGCGTTCAAAGAACATTTTTGAAGCTTCAAAAATATCCTTGAATTCTGTTTCGATGAAAATCTTTGCTTTTACGGAGGGAACAACATTCATCTCCGTGCGGCGAAGTCTTACAGCTCTTATTGCGGATATTACCTTTTCAAAGCTTTCCTCGTCCGAGACAAAAGCAAGCTTTTCGTCATACTGAGGATAATCCGACACCATTATGGGAGTTCCCGACGAAGATACCGCCGACCATATTTCTTCCGTTACAAACGGCATGAACGGGTGAAGAAGCTTCAAGGTATTTCTGAGTACCCATACAAGTACGGCCTGAGCGTTCGCGGCTGTCTCACCTCCCGCGCTTATGCGGGACTTCGTAAGCTCGATATACCAGTCGCAGTAGATATCCCAGATGAAATCGTAGAGCTTTCCGGAGGCAACGCCCAATTCAAAGCTTTCGATATTCTGATTTACTTCCTTTGCCGCCGTATTGAGCTTGCTGATGATCCATTTATCCTCCGCCGCAAGTGTTTCGGGGAGACCCTTTTCAAAGTCGAAATCCTCAGGGAGATTCATAAGAACATATCTTGAAGCATTCCAGAGCTTGTTTGCGAAATTGCGGCAGGATTTAACTTTTTCCTCGATATATCTCATATCGTTTCCGGGAGCGTTTCCCGTCGCAAGCATGAAGCGCAGAGCGTCCGCGCCGTATTTATCGATCTCTTCAAGCGGATCCACACCGTTTCCGAGAGATTTTGACATCTTTCTGCCCTGCTCGTCCCTTATAAGACCGTGAATCAGAACCGTATCAAAGGGAACTCTGCCCGTACATTCAATTCCCGAGAACATCATTCTCATAACCCAGAAGGGAATGATGTCGTAGCCTGTAACAAGAGTATTCGTGGGATAGAATACCTTGAAATCTTCCGCGTTCGTATCGGGCCAGCCGAGCGTCAAGAAAGGCCACAGCGCCGAAGAGAACCATGTGTCGAGAGTGTCGGGGTCTTGTCTCATAGGCTTGCCGCACATCGGGCAAACAGCCGTGTCTTCCTTTGTAACGACCATTTCTCCGCAG
>CAZCUQ010000141.1:0-4029 GCA_964501705.1 uncultured Ruminococcus sp.
CCGAAATACTGTGAAAAATATCAGGTAAAAAGAGGTCTTCGTAATCCCGACGGAACGGGTGTTCTGGCAGGAATTACCAATATATGCAACGTTCACGGATATGTTGTAAACGAGGGAGAAAAACAACCCTGCGAGGGCGAACTTATCTTCCGAGGGTACAACATCCGGGAGCTTATCGGAAAAGCCGCCGCCGAGGACAGATTCGGATATGAGGAGATAGTCTATCTTCTTCTTAGCGGAAAGCTCCCGAATAAGGAGGAACTTGAATCTTTCTCCACGCTTATAAGCAGTCTCAGAGGACTTCCCGATTATTTCTTTGAGGATATGATATTAAAAGCGCCTTCAAGAAATATTATGAACAAGCTTGCGCGTTCGACTCTGGCGCTTTATTCCTATGACGATTCCCCCGAAGATATCACTCCCAAGCACGAAATAGACACGGCGGTATCGCTTATTGCAAAGCTCCCTGTTATTATGGTTTCGGCTTATCAGGTCAAGAGAAGATATTACTACGGCGAATCCATGATAATGCACCCTCTTATCGAGGGAATGTCTACAGCGGAAAATATTCTCTCAATTCTCCGTCCGGACAGAAAATTCACCAAGGACGAAGCAAAGCTTCTCGATCTTATGCTTATGCTTCACGCGGAGCACGGCGGCGGAAACAATTCTACCTTTACAACAAGAGTACTTACTTCATCGGGAACGGATCCATACTCGGCATATGGCGCGGCGATAGGCTCTCTCAAAGGATTTCGCCACGGCGGGGCAAATCACAAGGTCATTGATATGCACCGCTGCATAAAGCAGAATGTCCGCAACTGGGAGGACGAGGGCGAAGTCGCGGATTTCCTCAGAAAGATACTCCGCAAGGAAGAGGGCGACCGTTCGGGTCTTATTTACGGCATGGGACACGCCGTGTATACTCTTTCCGATCCCAGAGCCGTCATTCTCCGCGAATATGCGCGTTCAATGGCGGAGGGCACCGAATTTGAAAAGGAATTCAGGCTTCTTGAGCTTATTGAACGCTTAACTCCCGAACTTTTCGCCGAGGTAAAGGGTTACAGCAAGGTAATGTGTGCGAATGTTGATATGTACAGCGGATTTGTATACACAATGCTCGGTATCCCGGAGGATCTCTTCACTCCGCTCTTTGCCGTTTCGAGAATGGCGGGCTGGTGCGCTCACCGATTCGAGGAAATATGCACGGGCAGAAGAATCATCCGTCCCGCATACAAGTCGGTAGTAAAGGACAAAGAATATATTCCGCTTGACGAAAGAGAATAAAGTATTATCCCGCCTCGTCCGCCCTTTTTGCTTTTTTCAAATTCAAGTTATAGTCAGCGATATTAGAAATTTGACTTGAAGTCAAGCAAAAATTTGCATATATGATTTTTGCGCAGGCTGAAAGTACAAATTTCAATGTCGTTGACTATAATTCTTATATGCTGCTCTTCTTACCGTTTCCGTGCGGCGCTGTTTATTTCTTCTGCTTTTTGAACATGGTGTAAATTCCGAAAATCACCAGAAATCCCGAATATATCTTCCCCAGAAACTCCGAACCGAAATAATATGCCGTAAACGCTCCGAGAGCGGAAAAGACCGTTCCCGCTATTATCGCGGGAAAAAGCTTTTTCATCTCGACAAGCCCCGATTTTTTGTGTATAATTACCGAGATGAGCGCTGTCGGCAGAAAGAATATCAGATTTGCAAACTGTGCTTCTATCTGCCCATATCCCGCAAAACAGGTAAGATATACAATGAGAATGACTCCCCCGCCCACCCCGAGCGAAGCAAGAAATCCCGCCAAAAAAGACGCTGCCGCCGTCATCCGAAAAGTCCCCTTGCTCCCGCGAAAATAAGAAGCGCACCGAATATCTTCTTTAGAAGAGACGCGGGCATTTTTTTCATTAATAACGCTCCCAAGACCGCGCCGATAACTCCCGCGGGAAGTATTTTTTGCAAAACGGGAAGATCAAACTCCGCTCCCTTTAAGCAGTAGCATATTATCGAAACAACGGAGAGCGGAAGCATTACCGCAAGGCTTTCGGCATGGGCTTTTTTTTCGTCCTCGCCGAATTTTTCCATAAGAAGAACGGCGAAAACTCCTCCCGCCGAGCCGAACAGTCCGTTTAAAAATCCGCTTACCGCGCCTGTTATCACAGAATGTTTCTTTGTCATTTGTTTCTCCTCGATTTTTTTTATTCTGTGATTTTTTTATGAAAGTATGCAAAAAAACCGCAGAACTTATGTCCTGCGGGGAAAAATTTAAGGCAACACCGCACAAAGCGCGCAGCGCGGTCTTTGCGCGGTGTTGCCTTAAAAGGTTTTTCATTTTTTATCGTCAAACAGCAATTCTTTCGCGCTTGCGCACAGTCCCGCAAGTCCCTGTATCTCGGACGGGATGATGATCTTCGTAGCTTTTCCGTCGGCAGCCTTCGAGAATGCCTCGAGGCTCTTGACAGCTATCACGGACTGCGAGGGATTTGCTTCGTTGAGCTTTACTATACTGTCTGCGAGAGCTTTCTGCACAAGCTCGATAGATTCCGCCTCGCCCTGCGCTTCAAGTATCTTCTGCTGACGCACGGCGTCGGCGCGGAGGATCGTTGCTTGCTTTTCCGCTTCCGCGTTAAGGATAGCGGATTCCTTTGCGGCTTCGGCGCGGAGAATCGCCGATTCTTTTTCACCCTCGGCAACGAGAACGGCTGATTTCTTTTCGCCCTCTGCCTGTAAGATCTTTTCTCTTCTTTCACGTTCGGCTTTCATCTGTTTTTCCATCGCGTCCTGAATCTCGCGCGGAGGAAGAATATTTTTAAGCTCAACGCGGTTTACCTTTATTCCCCAGCGGTCGGTAGCTTGATCGAGGATAGAAGTTATCTTTGTATTGATAACATCGCGGGACGTAAGAGTAGCGTCAAGCTCAAGCTCGCCTATAATGTTGCGGAGCGTTGTCGCCGTGAGATTCTCAATAGCAGCCATAGGTCTTTCAACGCCGTAGGTATACTGCTTGCCGTCGGTCACCTGAAAGAACACGACCGTATCTATCTGCATGGTTACGTTATCCTTTGTGATAACTGGCTGCGGCTTGAAATCGACCACCTGTTCCTTTATTGAGACTTTTTTCGCTATTCTGTCAACAAAAGGGATAACATAGTGAACGCCCGTGTCGAGAGTTCCCTTATATGTTCCGAGACGTTCGATAACGTAGACCTGCGCCTGAGGAACGATCTTGATGCCCGAAATGAGTATTATAAGAACTATAACTATAACGATCAGCAACAAATACTGCATAAAATTACCTTCTTTCCGCCTTGTCTGCCCGAAGCTGCTTTGTAAGAAGCTCAGGAGATTTTGATTTTACCGTAAGTCTTGTAATGCCCAGTTTTGTGACCGTAACGCTTTCGCCCCTTTTTATGAGGGCGCCGTCCTCGGAGGAAGCGGACCAGTCAACTCCGTCAAGGCGTATTCTTCCCTGTCCCGTCACATTGTCGATATCCTCGATTACCTCGGCGGTCTTTCCGAGAGAAAGCTCAGAGTTTGTGGGGGTAAATTTCCCCGGAAGAAGCTTTCGCACGAGCGGACGGGTAAATCCCAGAAAAAGCGCCGATACCGCGACAAAAACGAACAACTGAACCCACACGGAAGCTCCGCACAGCGACGCGGCAAATCCTCCCACTGCGCCGACGGCGAACCATATGGACACAAACGCCGAGGTTGCCGCTTCAAGAATCAGGCAAAGCACGAAACCGATTATCCATAAAACAGCAGCCATAATATCAGCTCCTTTTTTGTTACTCTATTTATTATATCACATATTTATGAAATAGTCAATAAAATATTTATTAAAATCACGGAAATTAATTTTTATATTTTGTCAGCGGTTACATTTCCGTAACCGTTGCTGAAAAACAAAAGTTACTTTTACCATTTCCGCCTTTAGCTTCAATTACGTTATCATTAGATGTTTGTCTTATCGTTTCCGCAATAACCTCCGATTACTTCATATTAGTTGTAACTCTGGAGCTTCAG
>CAZCUQ010000142.1:0-4026 GCA_964501705.1 uncultured Ruminococcus sp.
TTTCTTCCCTCTCGTCCGATGATTCTTCCCTTCATTTCATCACTCGGAAGAGCCACGGCGGAAACGGCGGTTTCTGCGACCTGATCGGCGGCGCATCTTGCAACAGCGAGGGATATAAGATTTCTTGCCTTGTCCTCGCACTCATCCTTTAACTGCTGCTCATACTGCTGGATCTTGAGAGCCTTTTCGTGAACAAGGCTGTTTTCGAGGGAAGATAAAAGATGTTCCTTAGCCTGTTCGATGGTAAACTGTGAAATTTTCTCCAGAGTTTCAAGCTGGGACTGTCTTATTCTTTCAGCCTCATCAAGCTTTTCGTCAGCCTGTTTAAGTTTTTTCTGGAGATGCTCGTCTTTTTTTTCAAGAGAGTCGGTTTTTTTGTCGAGATTTTCTTCCTTTTGCTGAATTCGTCTTTCCTGTCGGGAAAGCTCATTTCGCCTGTCTTTGATTTCTTTTTCAAGTTCGCTGCGGCTTTTATGGATCTCGTCCTTGGCTTCGACAAGAGCAATTTTTTTCTTACTCTCGGCTTCTTCCTTAGCCGCTTCGACAATTCTCTCCGCTTCCTTTTCCGCGGAGCCGATAACAGATTCCGCCTGCGCTTTACGATAGGATACTCCAACCCGGAAGAATATTATTCCCGAAACGGCGGCGGATATAACTGCCGTAATAACAGCAATCAGTATCGGTGGCATAGCATAACCTCCTTATAAAAATGTTAAGATAGAACACTTCTGTAAGGCGGAATAGCAGATACTTCGGTAAACGCCGCTGAAATTTAAACTTCGAGCCTGCACAAAAACCAAAAATCCGAGTTTTTGCCCGACTTCAAATCAAATTTCAAATGTCATTTACCGTAAATTAAATGGGTAATTCCGAAAAAATATAAAATTAATAAAACAAAACAAAAAAATTTTATATAAATTTCAAAAGCACGTAATTTTTTCAATGCCTATTCACAGGAAAAAATCCGTACGCATTTATACGGCAGTTGTTCTTATGCGCCTTTGAAAATCAGAAAAACAATGATCTTCTATTCAGCCTGATAGAAGCAGTCAAAAACAGAAGCAATTTATATTTTTTTACATTATCTTACAAGTAAGATAAATATATATTGCAGTCACACTATTATTGTAATATATTTTTTTCGCTTTGTCAAGGAATTTTTATAAAAAAAGGCGGTTACTATTTGTTTACAGAAAAGGGAAATGAAGAAAATGGCTTTTTTAAGCAAAACGATTTTAGTTTTTTAAATATAGTATATGTGTTTTATTTGCAAGGTAAATTCTCTTGTGATTTTTGTTGAAATTGCCTATTGAATATAAAAAATAAACATATTCTAATGTTGAAACCGACAATTGACAAATTTATATAAAGGTGATATCATAAATATAATTAAATATTTTAACACGCCGAAGGGGAAGTATTTTTCCGATTGATCTTCAGAGAGTATATCACAGGCTGAAAGATATATATTTCAAAAGGAATAGGATAGTCCGATAAGATAACACCGCCCCTGAGTCCGCATTAATACGCGGCGGGATCTCCCGTTACAGAGAATTCGAGGCTGTTGTATAATTTTTATACAATACGTAAATTCGGGTGGAAACACGGTTAATTATCGTCCCTGACTCTGTCGGGGATTTTTGTTTTTATAAGGAGTTTTTTATGCTTGAGATCGCAGTCAGGTTATCCTCGCTTTCGGTTTTCAGAAATGTTCTGAAAGATACCGTTATTTCAAAGGAGCTTCAAATGCTTCGCAGTCCCTCTCCCGAAAGCACCGCCGAATTCGTTTCGGAGCTTTACAAAAAAACAGACAATCTCACCGATTACATAATCACCGCAATAAACGAGGACGAGAACGGCTATATGCTCTGCCACGCGAGAATGACAGAGATCCCCGAGGTTATCGAAAAAGCCGCCCACGCCGAGCTTAAAATACTGGAGGAAGCGGCAAAGATAACCGTTGATGATATCCGCGAGATTATGAAATACACCGGATATATCGCCGAATGGAATATCAGAAAAAACGCGGATTTTAAAAAGATATATGCCGAAAGAATGGCTGACTTGCAGACAAAAGGCTACGGAATATACTATAAGTATTATTCGTTTATGCTCCGAAACGGTAAAATAACTCCCGTGAAAACTCCCGACCCGCAAAAGTTGTCCGACCTCACAGGCTACGAAAACGAAAGAAAAAAGGTCATCGACAACACAAAGGCTCTTCTTATGGGGAAACCCGCCGCAAACGCTCTTTTATACGGAGACGCGGGAACGGGAAAATCTTCCACCGTGAAAGCTGTTGTGAATGAACATAAAGACGAGGGACTGCGGCTTATCGAGATGAAAAAATCAGAGCTTCATCTCATGCCGGAAATCATCGAAGAAATTGCGGATAATCCTCTGAAATTCATTATTTTTATTGACGATCTGTCTTTTTCGTTCGACGACGACAATTTCGGCGCGCTCAAAGCTGTCCTTGAAGGCTCGGCGGCTTCAAAGACGCCGAACACCGTTATCTACGCGACCAGTAACCGACGTCATCTTGTCAAGGAAAAATACACCGACCGTGAAGGCGACGATCTCCACGCAAGAGACAGCATGGAAGAACTTACATCTCTTTCGGAACGTTTCGGTCTTAAAGTCACATTTACAAAACCCTCTAAGGATCTTTATCTTAAAATCGTCCGGACTCTTGCTGAAAAATATCATCTGGGTGTAAGTGAGGACGAACTTTTCATGAAAGCTGAAGCGTACGCATTAAGACGCTCGGGACGTTCCGGACGCGCCGCAAAGCAATTTGTTGAGATGATGGTCTCCGGTCAGTTATAATTTTTCAAAAAAATACAATACTATATAAAAAGGAGAATATAATTATTATGGTAAAATTAAAGCTTAAGGACGGCAGTGTGCGCGAAGCGGAACAGGGTCTTTCCGCCGCTGAAATTATCAAGGGAATAGGCATGGGTCTTTATAAGGCTGCGTGCGCCGTTAAATTAAACGGAAATGTATACGATCTTCGCACCGTTATAAATGACGACTGCGATTTCGAGGTAATGACATTTGACAGCGATGAGGGAAAACACGCTTTCAATCATACTGCTTCCCATATGCTGGCTCAGGCGGTAAAGAGACTTTTCCCGTCAGCTAAATTATCTATAGGTCCTTCGATAGAAAACGGATTCTATTACGACTTTGACGTTGAAAAACCGTTTACAAGAGAGGATCTCGACAAGCTTGAAGCTGAAATAAAAAAGATTTGCAAGGAGGATATTCCTATCGAACGATTCGGTCTGCCCGCCGCAGAGGCTGTAAACAAGCTCAAGGAAATGGACGAACCTTACAAGGTCATGTTATGTGAGGAACACGCGGGCAAGGGCGAGGATATCTTATTCTATAAGCAGGGCGATTTTACCGATCTCTGTGCAGGTCCTCATCTTATGTCAACGGGAGCAGTAAAGGCAGTCAAGCTCACTCAGTGTACGGGAGCGTACTGGAAAGGCGATTCCAAGGGAAAACAGCTTTGCAGAGTTTACGGCACTGCATTCCCGAAAGCCTCCGAGCTTGAAGCTCACCTAAAGGCTCTTGAAGAAGCTCGTTCAAAGGACCACAACAAAATAGGACGCGAGCTTGAATATTTTACAACTGTGGATTATATAGGTCAGGGACTACCCATTATGCTCCCCAAGGGCGCAAAGGTCATTCAGATATTGCAGCGCTGGGTCGAGGACGTTGAGGCGGAACACGGCTGCGTTTTGACGAAAACTCCTTTCATGGCAAAACGCGAATTATATAAAATTTCGGGACACTGGGATCATTATCTCGACGGAATGTTTATTATTGGAGACCCCAATGACGAAGAAAAAGAATGTTTCGCTCTTCGTCCTATGACCTGTCCTTTCCAATATCAGGTATTTCTGAACAGACAGAGAAGCTATCGCGATCTTCCCATGAGACTTACCGAAACATCAACTCTTTTCAGAAACGAGGACAGCGGCGAAATGCACGGTCTTATACGCGTACGTCAGT
>CAZCUQ010000143.1:0-4020 GCA_964501705.1 uncultured Ruminococcus sp.
TCTTGAAAGATTCGGTATTCCGGGAAAAACTCTCATAGGTTCGGACAGCCATACCCCCACAGGCGGCGGTATCGGAATGATAGCTATAGGCGCGGGCGGTCTTGATGTTGCTGTTGCTATGGGCGGCGGAGCTTATTATATTACATATCCGAAAATCGTAAAAGTAAATCTCACGGGAAAATTATCCCCATGGGTATCCGCTAAGGACGTTATCCTTGAGGTACTCAGAAAAATGTCCGTCAAGGGCGGCGTCGGAAAGGTCATAGAATATTGCGGCGAGGGCGTTAAAACTCTCTCTGTCCCCGAAAGAGCAACTATTACAAATATGGGTGCGGAGCTTGGAGCGACTACCTCGATATTCCCGTCCGATGAAATAACAAAGGCATTTCTGAAGGCTCAGAAAAGAGAGGATGTCTGGAGCGAACAAAAAGCGGACGATGACGCGGTTTATGACGAAGAGCTTAACATAGATCTTTCGGAGCTTGTTCCTCTGGCGGCTTGTCCTCACTCTCCCGACAACGTGAAGAACGTCCGGGAAATAGGAAGGTTAAAAGTCGATCAGGTCTGCATAGGTTCCTGCACGAACAGCTCACTTCTCGATATGATGAAGGTCGCTTACATTTTAAAGGGAAAGACAGTTTGTCCCGATGTATCGCTTGCAATCGCTCCCGGCTCGAAACAGGTGCTTAATATGCTTGCGCAGAACGGCGCTCTTGCGGTTCTTATCGACGCGGGCGCGAGAATCCTCGAAAGCGCGTGCGGTCCCTGTATCGGAATGGGACAATCTCCGAATTCAAAGGGAATTTCCCTGCGTACATTCAACCGCAACTTTGAGGGAAGATCGGGTACAAAGGACGGTCAGATATATCTTGTATCACCCGAAATGGCTGCCGTATCGGCTCTTACGGGATATCTCACAGACCCCCGCACATTGGGAGACGAGCCTGAATTCAAGCTCCCCGATGAATTTGTAATCAACGACAACATGATAGTTCCTCCCGCTCCCGAAGAGGAAATGGACAAGGTGGAGATACTCCGCGGTCCGAACATAAAGCCTTTCCCCGAAACAGCTCCTCTTGCGGAAAATATAAGCTGCAAATGCTCTCTCAAGGTCGGGGACAATATCACGACGGATCATATCATGCCTGCGGGCGCAAAGATACTGCCGCTTCGCTCAAATATTCCGGAGATCTCGAAGCACTGCTTTGCGGTATGCGATGAGAAATTCCCCGAAAGAGCAAAGGAAATGGGCGCTTCGATAATTGTGGGAGGCTCGAATTACGGACAGGGTTCTTCACGCGAGCACGCGGCTCTCGCTCCGCTGTATCTCGGAATAAAAGCTGTTCTGGTGAAAAGCTTTGCGAGAATCCACAGAGCGAACCTTATAAATGCGGGGATTCTTCCGCTTACATTCAAAAACGAGAACGACTTCGATAAGATAAATCAGAATGATGAGCTGGAGCTTCTGAATGTAAGAAAGGATATTTCCGACGGAAAAACCGAGCTTATGCTGAAAAACAAATCAAATGGAGCGGAAATACCCGTTCTCTGCGAATTAACGGGCAGAACAAAAGATATTATCCTTGCGGGCGGACTGCTTGACTATACAAGAGAAAACCTTAAATAAGGGAAAATACTCTCTCTGTGAGGGAACGGTGAGAGCCTTATGAGCAATGAAAAATTCACGCTTCCCGAAAAGCCTGTCTCGAATTATGAATCCATATTAAACGTTCGGAACGCCGACCTGAAACGCGCTCTTGAGGAAAATCCCGACCCTGAAATCCCCGAACAGATATCATTCTGCGGAGAAAACTGCGCTGAATGTGAATACTATATCGAAAAAGACATCGAAAGAGAACCGCACGGCGCGGGATGCAGAGGCTGCCGTACAGAGGGCGGCGACTGCGATATACGTATCTGCTGTATTATGAAGAAAATCGAAAGCTGTTCTCACTGCTCCGATTTTCCCTGCGAAATGCTTAAGCAGTCGTATATCGATGACGGCGAAAGCGAAGAGACACTGCTCTCTATGAAAGAAAAACGCGATAAAGAGGAAACCTACCGAAACGGAAGAATTTATTCTTACATCAAGTGGCTCGCGTCGGGATTCGTTTTCGGGATTCTGGCGGGAGCACTTACGGGAAGAATATGGGAACTGACAGTGTGCGGACTTATCCTCGGAGCGGGGATCCCCACGATTCTTTATCCTCCGAAAAAGTAAAGGAGAGACAGCGTGGAAAATTCACTGAAGGAAAAAAACGGATTTTCGGGCAGCTCTTTGAAATTATTCGCCGTGTTCTGCATGACTCTCGACCACATCGCATGGTGCTTTATCGAAAGCGAATCCGTATGGGGATATATCCTGCACGGTATCGGAAGAGCCGCCGCACCCATAATGACGTTTTTTCTTGCCGAGGGCTTTCATTATACCGAAAGCAAAAGAAAATATCTTTTAAGACTTTTCCTGTTCGCTGTTATCTCGCATTTTCCGTATTATTTTATGGATTACGGACTGCCCGAAAAAAGCAAAGACGGGATAATAAAATATTTTTGCAGTCAAAGTATGATATTTACGCTGTTTCTGGCTCTTCTGCTGCTTTGCCTGATACACGCGGAAAATATTAATGCCGCGCATAAATTCATAATCGGCGTTTTGATATTTTTCCTGTCTTTCTTCGGCGACTGGGTTTGTTTCCCTCTTGTATGGGTATTCATTTTTGACAGATACAGAAACGAAAGAAACAAAGCGCTTATGTATTTCTGCATAGTTTCTTCCCTGATGGTAACTGTTTATTTTACGGGAGAAATGCTCTTTCAATATGCCGTGACGCTTGCCGCGATACCGCTGCACCGTTATAACGGCAAAAAAGGAAAAATCTTCGGGAGAGCGGACAAGCTGTTCTTTTACATATATTATCCTGCGCATATGCTTATTCTCGGAATTTTGCGGCGGATCGTCCATGCGTAAAACGAAAAGTCAGCGGACAGTCTGCGGCGATCCCGAAAAAATATTATTGGAGGTAAAACATTATGGCTAAAATTCAAATGAAAACCCCTCTCGTTGAGATGGACGGAGATGAAATGACCAGAATCATCTGGCAGTATATCAAGGATATTCTTATTCTTCCCTATGTTGATCTGAAGTCGGAATATTACGATCTCGGTCTTAAACACAGAAATGAAACGGACGATCAGGTTACGGTAGATTCCGCAAACGCCGCAAAAAAGTACGGAGTCGCGGTAAAATGCGCTACAATTACTCCGAATGCCGCGAGAATGACCGAATACGACCTCAAGGAAATGTGGAAATCCCCGAACGGAACTATCAGAGCTATCCTTGACGGCACGGTTTTCCGCACTCCGATAATCGTCAAGGGGATCTCCCCCTATATTCCGACATGGACAAAGCCTATCACCATCGCCCGCCACGCTTACGGGGACGTGTATAAAAACACCGAAATGCAGGTACCGCAGGGCAGCAAATGCGAGCTTGTATGTACCGATAAGGACGGAAATGAAAAAAGAGAGCTTATCTATGATTTCTCCGACAGCGCGGGAATTATTCAGGGAATACACAACAAGGACAGATCCATAGAATCCTTTGCGCGTTCCTGTTTCAATTTTGCTCTCGATACAAAGAAAGACGTATGGTTTGCTTCAAAGGATACTATCTCAAAGAAGTACGATCACCGCTTCAAGGATATATTTGCGGAAATTTTTGAAAAGGAATATAAGGAAAAATTCGACGCCGCGGGAATTGAATATTTCTACACTCTCATAGACGACGCGGTAGCGAGAGTTATCCGCTCCGAGGGAGGCTATATCTGGGCGTGCAAGAACTACGACGGCGATGTTATGTCAGATATGGTGGCCACGGCTTACGGAAGTCTTGCCATGATGACGTCGGTTCTTGTATCTCCCGAAGGAATTTACGAGTATGAGGCGGCTCACGGCACTGTTCAGCGCCACTACTACAAATACTTAAAGGGTGAAAAGACCTCAACGAATTCCGTAGCTACT
>CAZCUQ010000144.1:0-3932 GCA_964501705.1 uncultured Ruminococcus sp.
AGCAAGCGTTGAAAACATGGAAAATAACGGATAAAACATACGGCTTTCCGGAGGTGTTTATATGGTTATCAGAAGAGCAGATAAAAATGATATCGACAGCGTAAATAATCTTCTCAGACAGGTGCTTGAGGTCCATCATAACGGCAGACCCGATCTGTTCAAAACGGGCGTGAAAAAATACTGTGATGATGAGCTTATGATCATCTTCGGCGACAGCAGCCGTCCTGTCTTTGTTTACGAGGACGAGGGAATGATAAAGGGCTATGCTTTCTGTATCGTTGAGGAACATCATAATGAGAGTATTCTCACCGATATAAAAACTCTCTACATAGACGATTTATGCGTCGATGAAAATTTCAGAGGACAGCATATCGGAAAGAGTATTTATGAGTATGTTCTGAAGTACGCAAAGGAGATCGGCTGCTATAACGTAACTCTCAACGTCTGGAGCTGTAATGAGAATGCGGAGAAATTCTACCGCAGTCTCGGACTTGTTCCTTATAAGACGGGAATGGAAAAGATCCTTTGTGAATAATCCCTCGCAAATAAAACGATTTTTTTGGAAATTTGCCGCAAACTCTGTATTTCGATGTGTTTGCGGTTGTTTTTTCTTTGTTTCGGTAAAGGTGTCTTGAAAAAAATTTCTCAAAAGCACTTGAATCTTTTTTTGAAAGGTGATATAATAAAAATGTTACTGCGGTTTTATGAAAGGAAGAGAGTACGTTGAACTGGACAAAGGTTAACATATTTACGTCATCCGAGGGCGTTGAAAGCGTTACAGGCTGTCTTATGGGAATAGGAATAAACGGCTTTGAAATAAAGGACAGCAGCGATTTTCGGGATTTTCTTGAAAGAAAGAACGGCAACTGGGATTATATCGATGACAGCCTTGACGAGCTTAGCTGCTGCGAAACAACAGTAACCGTATATCTTGCGGACAACGCTCAGGGAGCGGATATGCTCCGCGCCCTCAAAGACGTGATTCGTTCTCTTAAAGATAGAGATACCGAAAATAAATTCGGCAGACTTGATGTTTCGCTCGAAAACGTCAGGGAAGAGGACTGGGCAAATAACTGGAAACAGTATTTTAAACCGCTGAAGGTCGGTGAGAAAATTCTCATAAAACCATCGTGGGAGAATACGGATAATACCGACAACAGAATAATTCTTGAAATAGATCCCGAATCGAGTTTCGGTACGGGTCAGCATAACACAACGAAATTGTGTCTGGAGCTTCTGGAAAAATATATAAAACCGGGAGACAGACAGCTTGATATCGGCTGCGGCAGCGGAATTCTTTCGGCAGCGGGATATCTTCTCGGAGCAAAGGAATGTACAGCGGTCGATATCGATGAAAACAGCGTGAAAATAGCGCTCCGCAACGCCGAAAAAAATCATATTCCCGAAAATAAATATTCCTGTTTCTGCGGAAATATTATAGGAGACACCGCTCTTCGGGAAAAAATTCTTTCGGACGGAAAATTTGGTATAATAACGGCAAATATCGTTGCCGATGTGCTTATCGCAATGTCGGGGATATTTGCGGAGTTTATGGAAAAAGACTCCGTAATAATCGTTTCGGGTATAATCATCGAAAGATGCGGGGAAGTGCTTGAAAAAATTAAAAGCGCGGGATTTGCCGAACTTGAACTGAAAGAATCGGACGGCTGGGCCGCGGCGGCTTTTAAATATATTTAACAGGTGAAATAAATGAAGAAAAAAACATACGGAAATGAAAGCATAGTAGCTCTTAAGGGAGCGGACAGAGTAAGACTCCGTCCGTCGGTAATTTTCGGCTCGGACGGAATAGAAGGCTGCAAACACTCTGTTTTTGAGATCATTTCAAATTCGATAGACGAGGCACGCTCGGGCTACGGAAAAGAAATAATCATAACAAGATATAACGATAATTCCATAGAGGTAGAGGACTTCGGACGCGGCTGCCCCGTTGACTGGAACGAGGGTGAAAAACGCTATAACTGGGAGCTTGTCTACTGTGAATTGTATGCGGGCGGTAAATACGACAACAACGGAGCGGGAGCGGATTATGAATTTTCTCTCGGATTAAACGGTCTGGGCGCGTGCGCTACACAGTATTCCTCCGAATATATGAATGTCGAGGTCAGACGTGACGGAATAAAGTATTCTCTTCATTTTGAAAAGGGAGAAAATATAGGCGGACTGAAAAAAGAACCTCTCGCAAAAAATAAAAGTACGGGTACAAAGACGCGTTGGCGTCCCGATCTTGACGTATTTACAGATATAAACATCGGCAGAGAATATTACGCGGAAATTCTTAAAAAGCAGGCTATAGTTAATCCGGGAATAACCTTTGTTTTCAGATCCGAAAACGAAGACGGGAATTTTACCGAGGAAAAATTCTTCTATGAAAACGGAATTTCCGATTATTTAAACGAGGTTGCAGGTGAAAATTCTCTTACGGTTCCCCGGTTCTGGTCATGCGAACGAAAGGGAAGAGACCGCGAAGACAAGCCCGAATACAAGGTGAAACTGTCCGTTGCGGTCTGCTTTTCAAATAAAGTCAAGCTTACGGAATATTATCACAATTCAAGCTTTCTGGAGTACGGAGGTTCTCCCGAAGACGCGGTGAAAAAGGCGTTTACTTCTCAGATAGATGCCTACCTTAAAAATGAAAATAAATACACAAAGGGCGAGAGCAAGATAAAATACGATGATATTGCGGAAAGTCTCGTGCTTGTTTCATCGTCGTTTTCAACTCTTACATCATACGAAAATCAGACGAAAAAATCCATTACGAATAAGTTTATCCGCGAGGCTATGACCGATTTCCTCAAACATCAGCTTGAGGTTTATTTTATTGAAAATCCCGATGAAGCGGGTAAGATCGCCAATCAGATACTGATAAACAAACGAAGCAGAGAATCCGCTGAAAGAACAAGGCTTAACGTAAGCAAAAATCTCACGGCAAAGGTCGATCTTCTAAATTCCGTTCAGAAATTTGTTGACTGCCGGACTAAGGACGTAACAAGGAGAGAAATCTACATCGTTGAGGGAGATTCCGCTTTAGGCTCCGTTAAGACTGCAAGAAATTCCGAATTTCAGGCGGTTATTCCCGTCAGAGGAAAAATATTGAACTGCCTTAAAGCGGATTATAACAAAATATTCAAAAATGAGATCATAACCGACCTTATCAAGGTTCTCGGCTGCGGAGTTGAAGTAAATACAAAGGCTAATAAAGATCTGTCTAATTTTGATATAAACAATTTCCGTTGGAATAAGATAGTTATCTGCACCGACGCGGACGTTGACGGATTTCAGATAAGAACTCTTATTCTGACTATGCTTTACAGATTAACTCCCACTCTTATCGAAAAAGGATACGTTTACATCGCGGAATCTCCTCTTTTTGAGATAACCACAAAGAAAATGACTTACTTTGCTTACGATGAACGTGAGAAAACCGATATCCTCAAAAAAATAGGCAGTGAAAAATATAAGATCGAGCGTTCAAAGGGCCTCGGCGAGAATGAACCCGAAATGATGTCACTGACTACAATGAATCCCGAAACAAGAAGGCTTATAAAAATCAATCCCACTGACGCCGAAGCTACCTTTGAAATGTTCGATATGCTTCTCGGCGACAATTTGCAGGCAAGAAAGGATTACATCGCCGAAAACGGAAGCGATTACCTTGAACTTGCGGATATATCATAAGAAAGTGTGAGTATAAATGCCCAAAAAGAAAAGAGAAAAAGAGGAAAAACCTCAGAAGAAATCAAACGCTTATATCGCCGGAAGCGGAATAGTCGCTGAGGAACGTATAACCGAAACTCTTGAAAAAAATTATATGCCTTACGCGATGAGCGTTATCGTATCGCGCGCTCTTCCCGAAATAGACGGATTCAAGCCCTCTCACAGAAAGCTTTTGTACACCATGTACACTATGGGGC
>CAZCUQ010000145.1:0-3908 GCA_964501705.1 uncultured Ruminococcus sp.
GAAACGATAAGACAAACATCAAATGATAACTAAATTGAAGCTAAAGGCGGAAACGGTAAAACAAACATCGTAATGATAATTAAATTGAAGTTGACAAAAACCCGATAAAATCGGCTTGAAAAAAAACCTCGCGGCATATGAACAAAATATCGGACCAAAAAGTCGAAATCCGCCTTGAATGAAATAAGAATAAATAAAAAAATCAAAAAAACTGTTGACAATTTAAAACGTATGTGCTAAGATAGTAATAAGAACTTTTTACGGACGGAAAGGAATAAATTATGTCGTCACTTAAAAAATTACTTGACGGAAAAAAACATATTCATTTCATAGGAGCGGGCGGGTCGGGAATGTATCCTCTTGCACAGATACTCGCATCAATGGGATACAGCGTCACAGGCTCGGACAATAACGAAACGGAGACGCTGAATGCCGTGCGCGCTTCGGGAGTGAAGATATACCCTATAGGTCAGAGAGCGGAAAATATAGAGGGCGCGGATCTTATCGTCTATACCTCCGCAGTGATGGAAGATAACCCCGAACTTGAAGCGGCGCGCGCCTCGGGAGTGACGCTTCTCGAAAGAGCAGATATGCTGGGATTTATCTCCGAGGAATATTCCGACGCGGTATGCGTAAGCGGAACACACGGAAAAACCACCGTCACATCCATGATAACGCAGATACTCGTTGAAGCCGGAAAGGACATAACGGCGTATATCGGAGGAAAACTCCCCCTTATCGGCGGTTCGGGAAGAGTCGGAAAAACGGATACGTTTGTATGCGAATCCTGTGAATTCCGTGACCATTTTCTCAAATTGTCGCCGCATACGGCGGTCATACTGAATATCGACGAAGATCATCTCGACTATTTTAAGAATCTTGACAATATAAAAAGATCGTTTCGCAAATTCGCCGAAAAAGCATCGGTCGTAATAGCAAACGGAGATGATGAAAACACAATGTCGGCACTGTCGGGAATCCGGTGCGTGACTTTCGGAAACGGAGAAAAAAACAACTGGCGTCCCGAAAATATCAAATATGTCAGCGGTATGCACACAGAATTCGATATTTGCCGCGAGGGTAATTTTTTCACACATACCTCGCTGAATATTCCGGGAAGACACAATGTACTCAATGCGGTCGCTGCGGCTGCCGCAAGCTTCTGTTCGGGAGCCTCGGCAGAGGAAATATCAAAGGGACTCGATGATTTCCGCGGGGCGGGCAGACGCTTTGAAAAATACGGCGAGGAAAGAGGAATAACCGTAGCGGACGACTATGCCCATCACCCCGCAGAAATAGCGGCGTGCCTGACGGCGGCAAAGGAACTTGACTATAAAAGAGTATGGGCGGTATTTCAACCGTTTACCTATTCAAGAACGGCACTTCTCCTTGATGATTTTGCAAGTGCGCTCAAAATCGCGGACAAATGCGTTATAACCTCGATAATGGGCGGAAGAGAAAAAAACGACTACGATATACGCACCGAAAAACTCGCAAGGCTTGTTGACGGTTCGGTCTTCTTCGCGGAAGAGGAACACGACAGAAATTTTGAGCTTGTGACCGATTACGTGGCGGAAAACGCCGAAGCGGGCGATCTTGTGGTAACTCTTGGCTGCGGAGACGTAAATAAGGCGGCAAGACTGCTTTTAAGGAAATTATCCGAAAGGCAATAAAAAGCGAAAGGGAAAAGCCATGAAAGAAATCGAAAAGAAGGTTTATGAATATATTCTTGAAAAGGCGGACGAGGGAATTCCTCCGTCAATGAGAGAAATTTGCGCCGCGCTGGGAATACGTTCGACCTCGACGGCGGCGAGATACGTGAATAATCTCGTGGGAATGGGACTTCTCGAAAAGGTGGACGGCAGAAACAGAGCGATCTGTCCCGCAGGCGGAAAAGGCGTAAGGATACCTCTTGTGGGAACAGTCACCGCAGGAAAGCCCATAACCGCGATAGAGGATATCACGGAATACATCATATTCAACACCGAAAAAAAATACAGCGGAAAGCTGTTCGCACTGAATGTGCGCGGCGACAGCATGATAAACGCGGGCATATTAAACGGCGACATAGTGGTCATAGAACAGTGCGAAACGGTTGAAAACGGCACTATAGCAGCTATCCTCGTTGACGGCGAGGAAGCAACGATAAAAAGATTTTATAAGGAAAACGGCGGATATAGACTCCAGCCCGAAAACGACAGCTTCGAGCCGATCATAGCAAAGCAGTGTTCGGTTCTGGGACGCGTAGCCGCCGTAATAAGATATTTATAATGAATAATTATCAGGGAAACTATTATAACGGAAATTACCCTCCGCAGTACGGAATTTTGCCGTACGCAGAGGAAAGATACATTTCCGCATTTAAAAAAAAGGAACTTCGCAGGATATATTCACGCACCGCCGCAGTGCTTATAGTGTGCGAGATACTTATATATGCGTTTGCTTTTGCGTTCTACGCGTTTCTGAGTGCGGCGGGATATGAGGATATCGTCGATGCGGACGGACTGTACGTAATATCGGCGGGAATAATATTCAGTAACTTTCTTTCGGTGACGTTTGCGCTCATCTGCTCGTCCGTAATATTCGGAACGGCGTATCACCTGAACGCAGCGGATCTGTTTTCAACGGAGAAGATCTCGGCGAAGAAGCTCCTTCTCACAGCGGGAGTCTGCATAGGAGCGGCTAATATCGTATATGTTGTGAATTTTTTCATTTCATATATTATAGGAATCGCGGGATACGAGACCGCAACCGGTTTTTCGTCGATATACACGCCCACGGGAAAATTCGGGGACATAATAACATCGGTCATCTTAGCTCCGGTTTTCGAGGAGATTTTTTACAGAGGGATAATTTTCCGAAATCTCTGCAAAGCGGACAAGCGCTCGGCAATATTCATTTCAGCGGCTATATTCGGATTGAATCACGGAAATCCCTATCAGTTTCTTTTGGGATTTGCGGTGGGGATAATCTTCGCGTATGCCGATCTGAGAATGAATTCGATAATCCCCTCGATAGTGGGACATATCGCGGTAAATTCTCATCTTTACATCGGGGATCTGTTTACGGGGGAATTTGAATATTTCTTTTATTATCTGCTTATGGCGGTATACATCCTGATAGGTCTGGGAGCTTTTATTTATGCCGTGAACATATACGGAATCCATATTCCTCCCAAAAAGGAAAAGGGTATGCTGCCGTACCTTGCGTCGTCCGTACCCGCGTGGATATTTTTATTATATTCGTTATACAACATGATAACGGTTTTTGTTCCGATAGAATAAGGAAGGGATACTATGCCGAAAAAACTTGCGGAACCCGAAATGACATCCGCTCATTCGGTAAAGATACTTTTATGCTATCTCCTCGAAAAACTTGACTGTCCCGTGACAAGGGAACAGCTTCTTGAGATAACAAGAGACAGCGAGGTCATAAATTATTTTCTGTTTTCCGAGGCAATGTCCGATCTTGAAAAGGTCGGCGCGGTAAAAACCGATGAAAACGGCAAAATAACTCTTGAAGAAAAGGGCAGGCTCGGCTCGGAATATTTCAACAAATATATTCCCCCGACGTTTCGGAGAAAGCTGCTGTCGGCAGCGTATTCATATTTTGCAAAGCTTCGGCGCGACAATGAATGCCATACCGAAATAAAGGAGCAGACGAACGGCTACTCCGTAATGTTTTCAATAAGAGACGCAAGCTTTGCGCTTATGGACATATCGTTTTACGCTCCCGACAAGGAGCAGGCGGATAACATTCTGACGAAGATCCGGCAAAATCCGACGGAATTCTATAAAAACGTGGTAAAGCTTATGCTTCAAAATCCCGAAGAGGAAGAGCGGAAAATAGAAATATAACTTAGGCAAAGATGTCCCCCGCCTCTAAGGCGGCGGGTTCCGTTTTCGGAA
>CAZCUQ010000146.1:0-3891 GCA_964501705.1 uncultured Ruminococcus sp.
GACATCTGGCGGCAGTCATACGCAAGCTCACCTGTTTTAAACTTATGCAGTTTTTTGTCGCTGCCGCCCTTGGTTTCCTTGTAGGACGAGCAAAAAAGACCTTTTTCGTGAATTTTATTAAGGAAATCATTCACGTCTTCAGCCTGCATCCTCTGATTTTTAAACGTGTTGCCCTTAACATCGGTTGCAGAATAGATGAAAGTCTTCATTAAAGATTGACACCTCCGATTATGGATTAATATTCCACAAGGCAAAATACCGTAAAGTTTTGCTCTCATGATAATAATTATATTATACCATTCAGACTAAGTTTTAGCAATATGTTTTTTTAACCAAATCGCGAGTAATATTTGTAGCTTTTTGACCAAAACGAAAAATTGGCGCGGGATTTTTTGTACAAATATCCGAAGCAAAGTCAAAGCACACAGTGTAACAGACGAAGTCTGAAGTAAGATCATTTAAGTTTTGTCTTTCTGTGGAAGCTGTTGTAGTCAAATTTTATCTGTTCGCAGATAAAATCAAGCATTTCCGAAGACGCTTCCATTGTTTCGTCAACAGTTTTTCTGTCTATTTCGAGCAGGATATCGGCGGGGTATCGTGTTTCTATGTACAGTCTGTTAAGCTTGGTGACCGCAGGAAGCCACCCTGTAAATTTTCCGTCCATCAAAGCCGCCTGTTTGCACAGCCATGTAAGGTTATGACCGTCAAGGAGTCTTCTGCTTTTAAACAGTATATAAGCTTTAAGCGACTTTTCGATACACTGCTGGCAATGGAAAACGCACAGACCGTAAAGTCTCTTGTCGTTTGCGAGCGAAAGTGAAGCGAGGCGGTCGTTATGAGCATAGAAGAGCCAGTCGTAATATCTTTTGCTGTCAGTGCCGTGTCCTCCCCTACTCATAAAGAAGCGCTCCCGAATTTTCGATCCTGTACGCGAAAGCGGAATCATCGTAAACGTATTCATTCCATGCGCTGACGTTGTAAACGATATAATCGCAGGGGACGGGGGTATCTATTTCCATAAGGAGCATACTTTCGCATTTATCGGCATCAACGTCATCGGGAACGATAAGGCAGAGTTTAAAGGAAGTAATATTTCCCTTATAGTTTTTCTTTTGAGATACGAGATAAATTCTGAAAGGACTGCAAAGCTTTGCCGCTTTTTCGGCGGTTTCCGAAATAACGCTGTCCCATTTTTCCGCCATATAAACACCTCCGGGGAAAATTTCCCGCAAACATTCATGAGGGAGAAATCATTTTTCCTCATGAACGATCCTGACTTTTCACGCTCTTTACATATTATAACACATTATCCGAATCAAGTCAATATATTTTACAAAAAAAGTGTTGTCAAAATGTAATTGTTTTTTCCGATTTGTCACCTAGAGCAAACCGTATGACAAAAGAAAGCTCCGACTCCGCCATTCCCGACAAATACATTATAACACATCATAAATCAAAAGTCAATATTTTGTTAAAAAAAAGCCGAAAGTTTTTTCAAAAAATAAAATGCTTTCTCTTTTGGTAAAATCTGTTATTAATATATTATAAATTTTTACAATTTCGGTTACTTTCCGGGCCTGTTATATTTCAGGCATTATCCCGCAAAAAGAAAGCGGGAGGAAACACGAAAACGGAGCGGAATTTTTTTCGCTCCGTTTTTTGTGTTTCCTCCCAAAGCCCTCAGACCGGGAGTTAATGCAAAAAGGAAAGCTATAAGTAAAAGAAGTTCTGACTATCAGTTTTCTTCCGCGTCCTGCAAAGCGTCATATCCGCTTTCACCCGTTCTTACGCGGATAACGTCCTCAACATCGTAAACGAATATTTTTCCGTCTCCGATATGTCCCGTGTAGAGAGCCTTTCTTGCCGCTTCGACAACTGTCTCGACGGGAACCTTCGAGACAACGACTTCGACCTTGACCTTCGGAAGAAGCGTTGCTTCTATGGGAACGCCTCTGTACATTTCACCCGCGCCCTTCTGAGTGCCGCAGCCGAGAACCTGAGTTACCGTGAAGCCCGTCACGCCGACGGCGCTGAGTTCATGCTTGAGATTTTCAAACTTGTTCTGCCTGCAGATAACGGAAATTCTCGAATACTTGTTCTTTTCCGTTTCCGAACGTTCGATATGGGGTCTTTCCGTAACTGTAAGATTTGAATCCGCCGCTTCGGATTCCGTGGATTTTCCCGTGTAGATCGCGATGGAACCGGGATTTACAGCGGGAGAGAAGTCCGCGTATGCCGAAGCAAGACCGTGTTCCGTGATATCAAGACCTCTTGTTTCTTCCTCGGCGGAAGCGCGAAGTCCTATCGTAGCTTTGATCAAAAGGAATACTATTGTAATGGTAACAGCCGTCCATGCCGCAACGCTGACAATACCGAGGCACTGTGTTCCGAGAGGCGCAAGACCGCCGCCGTAGAAAAGACCGTTGAATGTACACTGAGGAGCGCTCTCTGTCGCAAAAAGACCTACCGCGAACGTTCCCCATATACCGTTCATCATATGTACAGCCACCGCGCCGACGGGATCGTCGATATGGAGCACATTATCGAGAAGCCATACGCCGAATACGACCAGAAGTCCCGAAACAACGCCTACCATTGTTGCTCCGAAAGCATCCATAACATCGCAGCCCGCCGTGATGCCTACAAGACCCGCGAGAGAAGCGTTAAGACACATCGATACATCGGGCTTGCCGTATTTTATCCATGTAAAGATCATGCATACGACCGTTGCGACTGCCGGAGCAATTGTCGTTGTAAGGAAGATCGAACCGAGCTGAGAAAGACTTGTCGCCGCCGCGCCGTTGAAGCCGTACCAGCCGAACCAGAGGATAAAACAGCCGAGAGCGCCGAGCGTAAGAGAATGTCCCGGAAACGCGTTGACCTTTACGACCTTGCCGTTTTTGTCTTTAACGAATTTGCCTATTCTGGGACCTAAGATCGCCGCGCCGATGAGAGCGGAGATACCGCCTACCATATGAATAGCGCACGAACCCGCGAAATCATGGAACCCGAGCTGTGAAAGCCAGCCGCCGCCCCAGATCCAGTGCGCCTCGATAGGATAAATGACCGCGGAAATAACCGCGGAGTAAACGCAGTATGACAGGAACTTTGTTCTTTCAGCCATAGCGCCCGAAACGATAGTTGCTGTCGTCGCGCAGAAAACCATGTTGAAAACGAACGCCGACCAGTCAAAATTCGAGTAATCGCTGAAAATATTGAGATTCGGGGTTCCGACTATTCCGTTAATATCGTCTCCGAGAAGAAGTCCGTAGCCGATAAGCACGAACATCGGCACGCCTATACAGAAATCCATAAGATTCTTCATAATGATATTAGCCGCGTTCTTTGCTCTTGTAAAGCCCGTTTCCACCATTGCGAAGCCTGCCTGCATAAAGAACACCAGTGCCGCGCCTATGAGGAACCACACGGCGAAGACTTCGTTTGAGACTGCCTCGGATATTGTCGTTAAGATATTTTCATCCATAAAATATCCCTCCTGTGAAAGATTTGCAAAAACAATAAAAACGCTGTAAAGGTCTTTCTCCATTGAAAGTCCTTTACAGCGCCCTTGCTGTTTTCTATAATCCTATTATATATCCGATTTTTGGATTTGTCAATAGATTTTAAAAACTTTATGCAATTTATATTTTTTAAACTTGCATTTACCGAGTAATTTATGCTATATTTACAAGAATAAGCAGTCAAAAATGAATTTAGATTTTTTTCATCTGTCATTTTTCGATATATGTCTTACCGAACCTTCGGGATATTTCCGTTTTGTCCGCGTTAATTTTTTATAAAAGTAAGCGGCAGATAAATAATAAACGGAAACAATAAAGGTAACACCGCACAATGCCATACAAACAACAGGCATACGGCAAAAGTCGTATA
>CAZCUQ010000147.1:0-3635 GCA_964501705.1 uncultured Ruminococcus sp.
AAAAATCATTTGTGTGTAGAACAAAAGAAAGGAGACAACAAAACGGATGTTAAACTAATTATGAATTAGTATCATACGATTTCTAACATCGTATATATTATAACCCATAAAAATGCAAACGTCAACACTTATTGAAAAATTTTCTAAAACTTTGTAGCATTGCACAAAAAAATTCAACTTTTTACAGCATTTTAATATGTTGATAAGGTTCAAAAGTTTGTTTTGAAGAAAAATACCGTTGAAACTTTCGGTCAAATCATGTTCAAAACATTTTGAAAAGCTGTTGAAAGAGATTTAAAACCTGTCGAAAGATAAAACGAATTAAAATAATATTATATCATATTTTTTCAAATTTGTCAAGGATTTTTTTAAATTTACTCAGGAAAAATTTTTATAAGAATTTTACGGAGCGTAAAATAAAAATGCCGCAAAGCTTTTATGCTTTACAGCATTTATTAACCCGTCCCGGAAACCGGCGTGCGGCTGACGGCAAAAGATTCTGTCAGCAGCTGTGCGCCGTTTTTCGGGGCGGTTATTATAAACGGAAGAAATTCATCAGTCGATGCTTTCCGATTCTTCGGATATGATCTTTCCCGTTTCCGCGTTTATCTCGTATTCGTATTCCATGGAAGAGGAAACGAACTCAATTTCGTAAACATATATTCCGTCATCATGTTCAAGCTTGCACTTATACAGGGTAACGTCCTTTTCGGAAACTCCCGCATCCTTGTACGCGATTTTCAGTGCTTCGTTTCGGGTTATTGTTTTTGAGGAAGGAGCTTGGTAGTTTTCGGAATCCTTTTCAATTATTTTTCCGTTTGAAGCATTGATCTCATATTCATATTTTTTCGTATCGGTGTGAAATTCTATATCGTAGATCTTCACTCCGTCATCATAATCCGTTTCGGCTTTAGTGAAAACGGCGTCATCGGAGGAAACTCCCGCGTCATTAAGAGCTTTTTTCTTTGCCGAGGACAAGGATATTGATTTTGTGCTTGATGTTTTTTTGCAGCTTTCAGAGTTTTTTTCGAGAATTTTCCCATCGGAGACTCTTATTTCATACTCATACTTTTTTGTATCGGTATGAAATTCTATTTCGTACACTTTCACTCCGTCATCATAATCCGTTTCGGCTTTAGTGAAAACGGCGTCATCGGAGGAAACTCCCGCGTCATTAAGAGCTTTTTTCTTTGCCGAGGACAAGGATATTGATTTTGTGCTTGATGTTTTTTTGCAGCTTTCAGAGTTTTTTTCGAGAATTTTCCCATCGGAGACTCTTATTTCATACTCATACTTTTTTGTATCGGTATGAAATTCTATTTCGTACACTTTCACTCCGTCGTCGTAATCCGTTTCGGCTTTTGTGAAAACGGCGTCATCGGAGGAAACTCCCGCGTCTTTCAGTGCTTTTTCCTTGGCATCGGATAAGGTAACGCTTTTTCCCGCGTTATAGTCAGCCGAGAGGCTGTGAACGATTTCTTTTGTCAGGGAATGTCGCTGATGGATGTGAGATGCCGCTCCTGCGGCAGCTGCGGTAATTGCCGTGCAGATAAGAACGGCGCTTAATACAGATGATTTTTTTATAATAAACCTCTCCTTTCCGAAGATCACCGATAGGATTTATCTTGCGGTGATATTCACAAATATTATAACAACAGACCTCCTCGGAGGCGGAGTGCGTCTGACGGCAAAAGATTTTGTCAGCAGTCGTGCGCCGGTTTCTGAGGATGTCTGATAAAAGCGGCGGATATTATTGCCGCTTTTCGGCGTTAAATAAATTTTCCCTGCCATGAACCGCGTCTGCACATTTCCTTATCGATCTCGTTCATAACGACGAATTTTTTTCTGCTCCACAAAGGAGAGATAAGGTCGGTCGGGCTGCCGTCCCCCGTAAGTCTTTCAATACAAATATCGGGGGAGATAATTTCAAGCTGGTCGCAAACGATGTTTACGTATTCACGCAAGCTAAGCGTTTTGAATTTCCCGCGGAGATAATCCTCCGCCAAAGCCGTTCCCTTCAGAACGTGCAGAAGATGTATCTTTATGCTGTGCGGAGAAAGCGATGATACTGTCCGAGCCGTTTCAAGCATCATTTCACGCGTTTCATCGGGAAGACCGTTGATAATATGCACGGTAATATCCAAATCTCTTGATTTAAGCTTATAATATCCGCTGAGAAATTCGGCGTAAGAATGACACCGGTTGATTTTTTCGGCTGTTTTGTCGAAGATCGTCTGAAGACCGAGTTCAACGAAAAGCGGGATCTTTTTCGATATTTCGGAAAGGATATCCGCCGTTTCATCGGAAATGCAGTCGGCTCTTGTAGCGATGGCTGCGGCGCAGATATCGGGGAGGGAGAGAGCCTCCTCAAACATTTTTCTTATTTTTTCGGCGGAGCCGTGGGTATTTGTATTAGCCTGAAAGTAGGGGATATATTTTCCCTCGTTCCATTTTTCGTTCATTTTCTTTTTAACGTCAAAAAACTGTTCGGCGATAGTTTTTTGCGGATCTCCCGCGAATTCTCCGCTTCCGCTCTTACAGTACGTACAGCCTCCCGTACCCTTGGTTCCATCGATATTCGGGCAGGAAAACCCCGCGTTTAAGGAAATTTTCATGACCTTACAACCGAATCTTTTTCTCAAAGCGTAATTTTGAGTGAGGTATCTTTTTCCTCCTCCGACAAATTCAAACGGGTTATAAACTTTTTCATTATTCATAATGAAATTATATCACATTTGTCATTAAAAATCAATGTTTTTTCAAAATTTTATTTGACTTACTGAATTTTCGGATAACTTCAGGATACTTCTTATATGTTGTTCTTCTCATCGTGTTATTGCCGGCTTAACGCAAGTTACAATTCATTGTAGCTTCACAGCTTCAATGGGTGCGGGGGAGAAACTAAAGGAGAGAGGAAAATAAATTCCTCTCTCCTTATAAAACACATATAAGTCAGTCAACAAGCTGAATAACAGCCATCTCTGCGGCGTCTCCGCGGCGGGGACCTATCTTGTATATTCTGGTGTAGCCGCCGTCTCTGTCAGCATATCTGGGCGCGATTTCGTCAAATAACTTTTTAACAACATCTTCTTTAGTTACATAAGCAAGAACCTGACGTCTGGAGTGCAGATCGCCTTTCTTGGCAATAGTAATCATCTTTTCGGTCATAGCGCGAACTTCTTTGGCTCTTGTAACGGTCGTTTGGATCTTTCCGCTTTCAAGCAGATAAGTAACCATAGCTCTGAGCATAGCCTTTCTGTGGTCGCTTGCGCGGCCCAGCTTTCTTGTTCCCGGCATTGTGATCACTCCTTTAATTAGATTAGTTAGTTGTCTTCCTCCGAGGAGAGATTAAGTCCGAGGGATGCCATCTTTTCTCTGACCTCATCGAAGGATTTCTTTCCGAGGTTACGAACCTTCATCATTTCTTCTTCGGATTTGTTGACAAGATCGTCAACCGTGTTAATTCCCGCACGCTTCAGGCAATTGAACGAACGCACCGATAAGTCAAGTTCTTCAATGGTCATCTCAAGGATCTTTTCTTTACCCTTTTCATCCTTTTCCGCCATGATCTCCGTAATGGATGATTCGTCGGAAAGATTGATGAATAATTTCAGATGCTCGTTGAGGAGATTGGC
>CAZCUQ010000148.1:0-3633 GCA_964501705.1 uncultured Ruminococcus sp.
TTTCCCTTTCAGCAGTTCTGATGCGTTTGCCGCAGTGATTGTCAAGCCGTTATATCTGTCCTCTTTCCAAAGAGTAAAGCCGCAGCCGTCCTTTCCCGATTCACAGTAAAAATTCAGCTTACCTTCATAAACATTCTTTTTACACCTTGGACAAATCCCGATAAGCACCTTTTCTTTTTTCAGCCGTTTCAAGTTGATGTATTTGCCTGTGTCCTCAAGAGTATACTCCGCTTCATAACTTTCGCCGTTTTGGCTTTCGGCTTTCATTTTGACAGCTTCGCCCTTTAAGAGCTTTTTGGCTTTTTCGGCGGTAACGCTGTCCTTCAGGAATTTGTCCTCTTTCCAAAGAGTAAAGCCGCAGCCGCCCATTCCCGATTCACAGTAAAAATTCTTTTTGCCCTCGAATATATTTTTTCCGCACCTTGGACAAATACCGATAGCCTCGCGTTTTGAAACGGAAGGGTTATCATTCACAACAGCGTTTCTCTTGTGATCGGGATTATTTTCAAGACGGATAACGGAGCTTACAAAGTCCTTTACGTCCTGAATAAGCGTGTCGGAGCTTATTCCCTTTTCCTTGATATTTGTAAATGTCTGCTCCCATTCGGCAGTGCGCTCAACGGATTTTACATTTTCGGGAATGGACGCAATAAAATCTCTTCCGAATTTGGTTGAAATAATATTCCGTCCCGCTCTCTCCGCATAACCCGCTTTTACAAGCTCCTCGATAATGTCCGCTCTTGTGGCTTCCGTCCCTATGCCCTTGCCGCTTACCGCCGCTTTCAGATCCTTATCATCAATACGGTTGTCGATATTATTCATAACGGAAAGCAGAGAAGCGTCGGTATAATGTTTAGGTGGCTGTGTTTCGCAAATCTTGATGTGAATATCCGCAGGAATAAAGGTGCCGCCCTCGGTGTAGGATAATTCGCAGGATTTTGTTTCATCGGCTTCGGTATCATATTTTTTCCAGCCGAGTTCCAAAGGCTTAACGGTTTTCAGCTTGTATGTAACATCATTGCACCATAACTCATAACTTGTTTCGGTGTAGGTATACGGCTTATCCAACGCACAAAGCAGACGATTAACAACGAGGTGATACACATTTTTCTCACGTTCGGTAAGCCTTTCAAGACTATCCGAATTTTCTTCGGGAATAATGGCGTGATGGTCGTGTCCCTCCATCGCATTATTGTTCACTACGCGACTATCAAGATTAAGAGCCTGTCCCAAAAGCTGTCTGCTCCGTTCGGAATATTCTTCACGCTCAACGAGTTTGCTTACAACAGCGATAACCTTGCCTTTCATATCCTCGGAAATATAATTGCAGTCAGTTCTCGGATATGTGGTAAGCTTTTTCTCATACAGACTTTGCGCGGCTTCCTTTGCGTTTGCAAGAGTCTGACTTATTTCCTGCGCCATTGCGTTGCTTATTGCCATAGCCATCTGAGGATTTGCAGCCTGTTCAATAAGCTGTTGGTATTTTGCCTTGATATCATCAACTTTTTTCTCACAATAATCTTCAAAAAAAGTTTGAAAGTCAAGCTCTGCGCCTTCATACGAATATTCACCGCCGTACCAATCGCCATAGTTAAGATAATAATACGCCTGTGTTACATCAAGATATTTTTTTATCATCAGCGTATAACCGTCTATTATTTCCGCGTCGGTTGCAGCTTCATCCTCCGGCGAAGTATCTGTTTCAGGATCATATTCCTCTCCCGCAAGCACGTATGAAAACGGATTAAGCCAGCTGAACACCGCAGCAATGACTATAATGACAAGAATCACCCCGTAAACTGCTGCAAACACCGTTCCTCCCGCCCCGATAATAAGTGCCGAGCCGCCTTTCTTTTTTGCAAAACGTTTGATAATGTTTTTCGCGCCGCCGAAAATCGGGTTTCCCGATTTCCTTTCTTCCTTAGCGAACATATCCTTTCTTTTGTTTTTTATGTCCTTGGCTTTCTGTTTTTTGACGTACTCCTTTTCCTCCTCCTGCATTTTGTTGCTGTTTCCCGTTTTAAGCTTTGTATTGCGGAGCTTGGGGCTGCTTTCCTCACGCAGCAGTCTGCGTTCCTCTTGGCGTTCTCTCTTTGATTTTGCGCTGTTTTTTATGACCTCGCTGTATTTGTCTATGCCGTATCTGTTTCCGTTGTTTTTTGCAAGATTTTTTGCTCTTTCGAGTATTGCGTCATCATTCTTCCCGTCTAAAATTTTCCCGACAGTTTTCTTAGCTTCAATCATAGCAAGTGTTGCGCCAACATCCATTACCGCGCCGCCGACCGAATCGGAGTTTTTCACAGCACTGCCTATTTGATTTGCTTTTCCCAAAGCAGCTTGCTGATTTTCCGTCAAAAGAGTATCTTTAACGGCATCACCCGCAAGCTTTCCAATATCACCTTTGCCGATGTCGGCAATTACCTCGGCGGTGCGCATGAAGTTGCTTCTTTTCTTGTTGAATGACTCCTGCTGTTGTGCTTTCATATCGCTGTTGAATTTCTTTAACGCTTGTTTTTCGGCAAATAACATTTTGCTCTGAGCCGTTTCAAAATCCTTTATAACGTCCTCAAAAACCTCAGTGTCGATATCCGTCATTTCCGAAATGTCTTCCACATTAAAAGATTTTGCTGTGTCATGCGCGATTTTTTGAAGTTCATCTTTGGTAATTTCTTCTCCGCTTTCAAGCTTTTTGCTCAGAACATCTTTTACTGCGGCAATATATTTTTCGTCAAGCTTTTTGTACATCAAATCATACGCGTAAGCTTTTTTTGCTGAATTTTCTTTTTCATGTTCCACTGGAACATTTTCCGGCGGAACATCTTCGCTTTTTTCCTCACCTGTAGCCGCCGCGCGATTTATCTGAATATTTTCGTTAAGCTTTTCCTCAAGCTGACGTGCTTTTTCAAGACGCTGTTCGTTTTTGAAATCCTCGTAATTTGACGGATTTTCCTTTTTTTCATTTTTCTGTGCAAACAGTTCTATCTGCTGCTCCCTGTGCTGTTCTGACGGCGAGGCATTTCTTATCTCTTCACGGTTATCGCTCTGCCGGGTGTCATATGTATGCTCTGTTTTTGAAGCATACTCATCAGCCGCATGGTCGAACCGCTCCGTTTCCGCGTGAGTTGTTTTCTGCGAATTATTTTGTTCAAAATACGCAGCCTTGCTCATTCGATTTGAACTGCCCGAATTATCAAAAGCGAAAGCCGTTTCCCGCGCTTTATTCTCCGAATAGGAGTGCGCTCTTTTATCCGATGCCGAACCTCCCGATGTTTTGCTTCGGCTTTTCTGTGCGCTTTGCGCAAACATCATTTTTCCCGCATTTGCGGTCTGTTTTGGAGCTTCGTTATTTTGCCTTTGAGCATCGCTTATTCTGTATGTTTTTTCATGTTCGCGGGTTTGCGAATTTAAAACGTATTTACGTTCTCCCTTTCCCTTATCAGAAGAAGAAAGGGAGTGTTTTCCGACTGATTTTGCATTGTTTTCCTGTTTTTCAAGCCTTGCCATAAAAACATCTCCCTTTCACCTGTTATTCTGTTTCCTCTGTATCCTCTCCGCCATTGTTTTCGTGGATCATCTTCGCAGTCTCGCTGAAATTGGTAGTCATAAGACTGTAAAGCTTTGTGTCCTTGGGGA
>CAZCUQ010000149.1:0-3598 GCA_964501705.1 uncultured Ruminococcus sp.
CCTGCATTATTAAGTAAGGTGTAAAGTCGTATTATTTCAAGGCTTTGCACCTTTTTCTTATTCGGCGTTTAAACATTGGGGAAAATATTGAAAAATATTTTTCGTGATGATTTCGGCAAATTGACCCGAAATATGTAAATATGGTAAAAATAATCTTGACAAAAGGGGAATTTTAGTATATAATTGATTTTAACAAATAATTTTGCGTTGTACGCTCGGAAGACGCGAAAAAAGGCGGCGTTTATATGGGTAAATATATATCCGATTACATAAAGTATATAGATAAAATTCTTGAAGAGGATAGAGAAGATACCGACTATGAAAAGTTACGGTCAGATTTTCTTCTGAAGCTGAGCTTTTTTCAGCATGAAAGATTTGTTCATCTTGTTGTGACGGTCATGGTAGCGATAGTTCTTTTTATCAGCGTGATCTATATTTTTATGACCGGAATGCAGCTTATGGCTGTGCTTTCGATAATTCTTCTCGGTCTTGTTTTCGCGTATCTTATCTATTATTATTTTATAGAAAATGCGGTAATGGGAATGTATAAGACCTACGACAGGATAATGGCAAGAATAGAAAGCCGAAGTGAAAACAATACGAAAAAAGAAGCGGGGGATAATACGTGAATATCACTGATGAGATCATTGGTAGCGTAATCGAAAATGAAGATATTTTTGTGCAGTTCCAGCCGATCTATTCCCTTAATACCAGAAAGTTTATCGGACTTGAAGCGCTTTCGCGGGGGAGATACGAAAATGAAATAATCAGTCCGTATTTTCTCTTTGAATATGCGAAAAAAAATAATATTACCCTGAAACTCGACAGAATATGCAGAGAAAAGGCTATGAGGGCTTTTTCCTCGGAAAACAGGGGAGCGTCGCTTTTTATTAATTTTGAGACATCAGTCCTCAATGATGTCGTTTCGGGAACAGGTACGATTTCCAAAACCGCTGCGGATAATGAGATCTCTCCGCAGAATGTCGTGATAGAGCTTAATGAATCCCATGTAAAGGATTCTTATAATCTTATGATGTTTGTGGATTATTACCGTTCCAAAGGATTTCTCATCGCTCTTGACAATGTGAGCGAAGGACTCGATACAATCAACCGTATAGAGCTTATTAATCCCGATATAATAAAGATCGACAGAGCGATAGTTTCGCAGATAGATAAAAATACATATAATCAGGAGGTTTTCCGCTCCATAATAAATACGGCAAAGCAGATAGGAGCAATGACCGTCGCCGAGGGCGTCGAAACCGTTGACGAGGTGATCACTTGTATGCTTATGGGTGTGGACTATTTCCAAGGATTTTATTTTCAGAAACCCGAACAGTTTAATTATCTCTTTACCAACGAAGCGCGTCTGCGCCTTGAAGAATCCGCACAGAGGCTCAATATCTCCATAAAGAAGAACGTGACTGTTGAAAATGTCAGGATTGAAAGCTACAAAAGAATAATATATGATCTTGTCGGTCAGCTTTCAACGATGGAGGGTGATGATTACAACTCTGAACTGAAGAAATATATTGACCGTCACAGCGAGATAGAGTGCGTGTTCCTTATAGATAAGCGGGGATTTCAAATAACCGATACGGTCATGAAACCGAATACGCATATTTTAGAGGGATATCACCCTGCCGTTATCGGAGTAAATCACGATATCAAGAATTATTTTTACGCGATAAAGGAACAGATCGAGGATCCTTTCATTTCGGGCTGGTACATATCAGCCGCGACGGGCAGAAGCTGCAAAACTATTTCATCGAAATTCTACAATAAAAACGGCGAGATGATAGTTGTCTGCATCGATCTTAAAAAAGAATAAAATCAGCGTCCGGTGACAAAATATTTTGTCATCGGACGCTGATTTTATTTTCCTTCTTTCAGTTCCTTGATACGGTCGCGAAGGTATGCCGCGTGCTCGAATTCAAGCATTTTTGCGGCGTTTTTCATTTCCGTTGTCATTTTTTCGATAAGCTCAAGCCGTTCCTTTTCGGTAAGCTTTTTCTTTCTGCCTTTCTTTGAAATATCCTCCTTGGAAGAAATTTCTATAATGTCTCTTACGTCCTTGACGATAGTTTTCGGAATAATTCCGTGAGCCGCATTATATTCCGACTGAATAGTGCGGCGGCGTTCTGTTTCCGTGATAGCCGCTTCCATGGAGCGGGTGACCTGATCGGCGTACATGATGACCTTTCCCTCGCTGTTTCTGGCGGCGCGTCCTATGGTCTGGATAAGCGATGACTCGGAGCGAAGAAAGCCTTCCTTGTCCGCGTCGAGGATAGCTACAAGGGATACTTCGGGAATATCAAGTCCCTCTCTTAAAAGATTGATCCCGACAAGGACATCGAATTCTCCGAGACGGAGATCCCTGATGATTTCCATTCTTTCGATCGTGTCTATATCGTGGTGCATATAGCTGACTTTAACTCCCATACCTTTGAGAAATTCCGTGAGGTCTTCAGCCATTTTTATTGTAAGAGTCGTAATTAGAACTCTTTCACGCTTAGGAACTCTTTCGTTTATCTCAAAGAGCAGATCTTCTATCTGTCCTTCAACCGGTTTGACGATAATTTCGGGATCGATAAGTCCCGTCGGACGAATGATCTGTTCAACTATCTGCGAAGAATTCTCCCGCTCAAATGGTCCGGGAGTAGCCGAAACGAATATCGCCTGATTGATTTTTGAAAGAAACTCATCAAAGAAAAGCGGACGGTTATCGAGAGCCGACGGCAGACGGAAACCGTAATCGACAAGCACGGTTTTTCTGCCCTTATCGCCTGCGCTCATTCCTCTGACCTGGAAGAGAAACATGGCTTTCGTCCACAAACAGAAGAAAATCTTTTGGGAAATGATCCAAAAGAGTATACGGGGTACTTCCGGGAGCGCGTCCCGAAAGAATTCTCGAATAGTTTTCAATACCCTTGCAGAATCCGATCTCTTCGAGCATTTCGATATCGTAAAGAGTGCGTTCTCTTATTCGCTGTGCTTCAATGAGCTTGCCGTTATCCTTGAAATACTTTACGCGTTCTTCCATTTCGCGTTCCATTTCTTCGGCGGCTCTGTGAATGTTTTCCTTGTTTACGACATAGTGAGAGGCGGGGAATATTACCATATGAGAAACGTTTGCGGTTACGTTGCCCGTAAGAGAATCAAATTCGGAAAGGCGGTCTATCTCGTCTCCGAAGAATTCCACCCGATACGCTGTTCCCGAAGAGCCTGCGGGATATATTTCCACGGTATCTCCGCGGACTCTGAATTTATTTCGTGAAAAATCTATATCATTTCTTTCGTACTGTATAGCGACAAGATTTCCGAGAAGAGTTTCGCGTGAGATTTCCATTCCTGTGCGGATCGAAATCACGTTAGTGCGGTAATCTTCGGGAGAACCCAGAGAATAAATACATGAAACCGAGGCAACGATTATAACGTCTCTTCTTTCGGCGAGAGCGCAGGTCGCGCTGTGGCGGAGCTTATCTATCTCATCGTTAATGGCGCTGTCTTTTTCAATGAACGAATCGGTTGACGGGATATACGCTTCGGGCTGATAATAGTCGTAGTACGAAACGAAATATTCCACCGCATTATGCGG
>CAZCUQ010000150.1:0-3597 GCA_964501705.1 uncultured Ruminococcus sp.
TGTTCATCAGCCAGTCTCCCGACCTTACCTATTGGGGCGAACACAGACACGTAATGGGTCCCTCGAAGGGATGGGAATCCACAAAGATGGGCGCAGGTCCTATTCCCATAGAAACAGACCGCGGCTGGCTTATTTTCTATCACGGAGTTCTTACTTCCTGCAACGGATATGTTTACAGCTTCTCCGCAGCTCTTCTTGACAAGGACGAGCCATGGAAGGTGTTGAAAAGAGGCGCTTCCTATCTCTTAAGTCCGCAGACGACATATGAGCTTGTCGGAGATACAGACGCCGTTACGTTCCCGTGCGCTAATCTCGTTGATAAGGATACGGGAAGGATCTGCATTTATTACGGCTGTGCGGATACCTGCACATCTCTCGCGTTCACCATGGTTGACGATGTAATGGATTTCCTCGACAATAACAGTCAGGTCTGATTAAAGGATAATTTTTTCCGCTTGTGCAGGATTTTGCGGCACAAGCGGAAATTTTTTTTATTTAAAATCGTAGTCGGAATATGCGGCGGGATAATCGATATAATTGTCGGCTGTATGTGTTTTTGAAATTGTATTGTCGGAAATCAGAAAAAAATACGACGATGAACGTTTTCCGCAGTCGGGATCGTCCCATGTTGCGTCAAGATGATACCATTTTCCGTCAAGTTCCACCATATTCCACATATGCGGTCCGCCCGCATCTCCCGTGATAAGGATCGACTGGATGCCAAGCTTGTCGCAGAAATACGCTATCGATTTTGAATATCCCTGACAGTGAGTTTTGTGTTTTATGAGAGCGCCGTAAATATTGTCACAGTCGGCCGCTTCCATATTGTAGGTCGTATTGCTGACAAGATAATCGTGTATGTATTTAAGCTTATGAGCGTCGTCGGAGTCTTCGGGGATATCCGAAATGATCTTATCGGTGACCTCATCTATCTGCGTCCTGATGGTTTCCGTCGAGCCTGAATATTTATCGTAGCTGAAAATACATTCTGTGACTGTTCCGTTAAGATTCACCCTGTACTGAATATTATTGTTCAGAAAAAAAGAGTCAACTCTCGAACAGTAGAACTTCAGGAAAAAATCCTCAAATTCTTCTTCTGTCATATTGCCGACTTTTGCGGTATATTTATAGTTTGAAACGGCATTGCAAAAACGCGCGTATTCTTTTTTCTCGGTGCCGTCGAGGGTATTGTAGATATACCGCGAGCTGAGCGGCAGTTGGGATTCATCAAATTCCTCTTCCGCACAGGCGGAAAAAATACAGACGCAGAGAAAAATCAAAAGAAAAGGTATTCGTTTTTTCATATGTAACCTCCGTTTAATTGATTTATTATATTATATCATAAAAAATACATAATGTAAAGAGGAAATAAAAATTTGCCGCGTAAATCAATTTTCGGATTATATTTTATTTGATGTTTGTCTTATCGTTTCCGCTCCGGCTTCATGTAAGTTTTCATTTGCTGTTTTTACGGAGCTTCAGGGGGCAAAGAGGGAACTCTTGAAGCTGTGCAAAAACAACATATAAGAAGTAACCTGAATCGAAATGAGTAAATTCGGTAAGAATGACAGAAAAAAATAAGCAGCTTGGATCGATCAGATAAATCTCTTCCACTCACCGATGCGCGCTTTCATTTCATCGATATCGAGCACTCCATACGCAAAGCCTTTCCTGATAAGCTCCGGCGGAATGAATTCATCATATTTTTCAAACATGGGTATCTCTTTCGGGAATACAAGCTCCATCGGGTCAAACGGTTCGTTTACAAGTTCTGTTATCACACGGAAAAATTCTTCCTTTTCGCATTTCATGGTAAACTGCAAAAAATACGGTCTTGCGGCTGACACTCCCTTTATGCCGAGAACGGGAGCGCATTTCAGCCGTATGAATCTTTCAAGAGCAAGAAACGCGTAGCTTCCCAGCCACGGAAAAAGGCAGTACATATTTTCGCCGATGTTTATAAGCACATTTTCATTAAGCCCCGCGTTTTTCGCTGCGGTTCTTGCTTCTGAGAGACGGCGGACGGCGTTTTTGCAGAGGTACGGATAGCTTTTTTCTTCGGAGAGTGCCTGCTTCATTCTTTCAAGCACTTTTGTATTGATATCGCCGGGACAATCACCGAAATACGCGGGGACCTTTCCCTTTATCATGCTGCAATATACAAGATGGCGCTTGTGATCGACTTCTTCGACTACCCATACATGACCCGCTATCGCGATCTTCTCTCCGGGCGGAGGCGGCTTTACAATAGTTCCCAGTTCATGTGAGCTGCACCTTACAGTATATTCCTCATTTTCCTTGAATACGGCATAGAATTTAAAGGAGTTCGTAACTCTTTCGCCCGCAAGCCCCACGATTATCCCGCCGTTCTCCGTTTTCTGTATATGCTCGTTTTCAAGAAGATGACGAAGAAGCAATACAAAATCTTCCTTTGAGATATTCCTGAAATAATTGAGCGTAAGCACACGGGACGCAAGCTCTCCCGCCGTCATTTCGCCGTTTGCGGACAGCGTACTCATCGTCTGATGATACAAAAGACTGTACGGAAGCTTATGCGGACGCGGAGGCTCCACCCATTTTTCCTCAAGATAGACCTGCACAAGAGCGATTCCCTGCAAAAGCTCCCATGGTATTGTTTCGCCTATCATTGCTCTCGGTTCGGGTTGTTCCTCGCGCATTACGAACCACATTTCTGGCGGCAGATTCCGTCTGCCCGTTCTTCCCAGACGCTGCAAAAAAGAAGATACCGTAAACGGAGCGTTTATCTGAAAGGCTCTTTCGAGTCTGCCGATATCTATTCCAAGCTCCAGAGTAGCAGTGGTTATTGTTGTAACAAAGCTTTCCTCGTTTTTCATTTCCGACTCGGCGGACTCGCGGTAGGATACCGACAGATTTCCGTGATGGATCATGAATCGGTCAGGTTCGTTCTTTGCTTCGCAGTATCCGCGCAGCGTTGTTGTGACAGCCTCGCATTCCTCGCGGGAATTTACGAAAACAAGGCATTTTTTTCCTCTTGTATGTTCAAAGACATAGCCCATCGCAGGGTCGGCGTTATGAGGCGCGGTATCGGTCGGCTCGTCGAGAACAGCTTTGTCCTCTTCATTATCGGAGTCCTTTCCCGCCTGCTCGCCGGAAACATAAAAATGCTCCATTGAAAGCCGCCATTTTATGCCTGTTTCTTCAAATCGGGGAATTGCCGTGTTTCTTCCCGTACCCGCCGACAGAAACTTTCCCGCCGCCGCGGGATCCCCAATTGTAGCCGAAAGTCCTATTCTCCGCGGATTGACTCCGGCCGCAGCGGACAGACGCTCAACAAGACATATCGTCTGCCCGCCCCTGTCGGAACGCATGAGCGAATGTATTTCATCTATAACGATAAACCGCAGATCTCCGAAAAGCTTCGGTACTGCCTGATGCTTGTGAAGAAGAAGAGCTTCAAGCGATTCGGGTGTTATCTGCAATATCCCCGATGGCTTTTTCATGAGCTTTGCTTTATGAGAATCGCTCACGTCTCCGTGCCAGTGCCATACTGGAATATCCGCTTCTTCGCACAACTCCTCAAGGCGGGAAAACTGGTCGTTTATCAGTGCCTTTAAC
>CAZCUQ010000151.1:0-3569 GCA_964501705.1 uncultured Ruminococcus sp.
ACTCCGTTTTCCGGGGAGGTCTGTTCAAAATATATAAAAATCGGAATAATATTTAAATTGTTTTATATAATAATAACATTTATTTTTTTATGTGTCAATCGTCAATTTGTCAGTTTATACAATTTTTATTTGGCAAAAACGCCTATAAATTAAAAAATCAACAAAAATCTTATTGCATAAAGAATTATATGCGGGATATAATAAAGGCAACAGCTTTTTAATGTCGTTTACTATATGAGAAAGGGTGATAATTTGGGAAAATATACCGCCGCCGCTTTGTTGATTTCCGCAGCGCTTCTTTTTTCGGGAGTAAAGGTTTCCGCCGAGGCTTACTCTTTGACAGCCGGAAAATCGGGGGAAATTCTCGCGGAGAAAAACGGTGACGAAAAATATCCGTGCGGCACTCTGTCAAAGCTTATGACAGTGATGATAGCCGCCGAAAAAATACATTCGGGTGAACTTTTAAATGACGAAACGCTCACCGTCTCGGAGAGGGCAAATTCAGTCGGCGGCGCGAAAATATGGCTTATGCCCGCAGACAGGATATCCGTTTCGGAGCTTATGAAGGCAGTGATAATCGGCAACGCAAACGACGCGTCGATAGTCCTCGCCGAGCGTATTTCGGGCAGCGAGGAAGAATTCGTGAAGCTCATGAACCAAAAAGCGTCGGAGCTTTCAATGAATGACACGCACTATGTTAATTCTCACGGATATCGCTCCGACGGGGACTACACTACGGCAAACGATACCGTGAGACTTCTCTGCGCGCTTTCGGAATACGGCAGTCTCAGGGATATTTTTCTCACGCGCACGGAAAATATCCGCGATGACACGGTCATGCTTGTGACGTCAAATCCGGCGGCGGTATCAAATCCGGACGCGGTGGGCTTCAAATCAGGCTTCTTTGAAGAAGACGGAAAGAAGATATACTACAGCGCCGAGGGAATGAAAAGGGGAGACGAGAGCTTCTTTTCCGCGGCTCTGGGGTACTCCGACGAATACTCTTCCGCGGAAAAGGCGTTTTCTCTTCTTGAATACGGATTTTCCGCTTATGATACGGCGGAGCTTATCCACCCCGAAGAAACGCCGTCCGAAATAACCGTAAAGGGCGGCAAAAAAGGAAAAATCAGAATATCCGCCGACGACAGCGGAAGCGCGGTGATAAGATCGGGCGGAAAAGCGGACATTTCCTGCCGCGCGGCAATACCCGAATATGTCTATGCTCCCGTGAAAAAGGGTCAGAAGGTAGGAGAGCTTCTCTACTTTTACAAGGACAAGCTTATATTTGTTTCCGATATTACTGCCGCTTCATCCTCTGAGAAAAAAACAATTGGGTACAGTATGTATAAATTGTTAAAAAATATGTGTGATTTTGGATAATAAAATGTAAATAATCAATAAAAAACACTTATGTTTCATAAAACATCTTGCAAAATCCGAATAAATATAGTAAAATAGAATCAGGATTACTATGTGAAAAATAATCGGGTTGGAGGAAAAGAAAAAATGTCGGAAATGTTAAAGCTTGACACAAAATATCTGGAGAAATTCATCGCTCCCCACGAAATGGAAGGAATGAAGGCTCAGACAGAGCTTGCCGCAAAAACGGTTTTTGAAAAATCGGGCGCGGGCAGCGATTTTTTGGGCTGGATGACTCTTCCGCAGGATTATGATAAGGAGGAATTCGCGAGAATAAAGGTAGCAGCCGAAAAAATCAGAAAAAATTCCGATATACTTATCGTTATCGGAATAGGAGGCTCGTATCTCGGCGCAAGAGCAGTCATAGAGCTTGTTAAATCTCCTCTTTACAACGATTTTGCAAAGAATACCCCAAAGATCTATTACGTCGGAAACAGCATAAGCCCTGCCTATCTGAACGAGATCATTTCCATCTGCGAGGGAAAGGATTTCTCGGTAAACGTCGTTTCAAAATCGGGAACGACTACCGAGCCGGCACTCGCGTTTCGCATTTTCAGGCGTCTCGTCATTGAAAAGTACGGCGCAGAGGGCGCAAAAGAAAGAATTTTCTGCACCACCGACAGAAAAAAAGGCACATTGAAAGAGCTTGCCGACAAGGAAGGCTACGAGACATTTGCCGTTCCCGATGACGTCGGCGGAAGATTCTCCGTCCTTACGGCTGTGGGACTTCTTCCGATTGCGGCTGCGGGCTGCGATATTGACTCTCTCATGGCGGGAGCCCGCGAGGGAATGAAAGACTTCTCGAAGCCGTTTGACGAAAACGACGCCATGAAATATGCCGCTATCAGAAATATCCTTTACAGAAAGGGATTTTCCGTTGAAATGCTCGAATGCTACGAACCGTGCTTCACGATGATGAACGAATGGTTCAAGCAGTTGTTCGGTGAGAGCGAGGGAAAGGATCTCAAGGGCATATTCCCTTCGTCGGCGATCTTCTCGACCGATCTTCATTCAATGGGTCAGTTCATTCAGGACGGAACAAAACTGTTATTTGAAACTGTCGTGGATATAAAAACTCCGAAAAAGGATATCTTCCTCGAAGACGATCCCGAAAATCTCGACGGTCTTAATTTCCTGACAAATCAGAATATGTCCGTTGTAAACAGAAAAGCTTTTGAAGGAACAATAATCGCTCACACCGACGGCGGCGTTCCGAATATCATTCTGGAGCTTTCCGATACTTCGGAAAAAACAGTCGGATACATGATATATTTCTTCGAGATGGTCTGCGCGGTTGACGGTTATATTCTGGGTATCAATCCGTTCAATCAGCCGGGTGTTGAAAGCTATAAGAAGAATATGTTCGCGCTTCTCGGAAAACCCGGATATGAGGACGCAAGAGCAGAGCTTATGAAGAAGCTCGGAAAATAAGGCATTGACCGCGTTTCTTTGCGGTTATTGGCATTTCCCCTTAATGCACGGGAGGGTATCGCGCATATGCGTGAAAAATGACGGCGGCGGAGTCAGCTATGCCTTTCCTGTGCGAGGAAAAATACTATCCGTCGGGAATGGAGCATTATTATGGTAAAAATCATCACAGGCAAAAAGGGTTCGGGCAAAACAAAAATTCTGATCGATATGATCAACTCATCGGCTAAAAGTACTAACGGCTACGTTGAATGTATCGACAAGGGAACAAAGCTTCGCTACGATATCAGCCGCGATGTAAGACTTGTAGATACCGACCAGTACAGCGTATATTCTTTTGAAGCGTTCTTCGGTCTTGTTGCGGGTCTTGTTGCGGGAAACTATGATATTAAGGATATTTACGTTGATTCTATTCTTAAGATAGGCGGCGCCGATTATGAAGCGCTGGGCGCTCTCCTTGCAAAGATAGACAAGCTTACGGGCAGCGATGTCAACGTAGTCTTTACCGTTTCCGCGGACAAGTCCGAGCTTCCCGAATCAGTGGCAAAGTACGATATCAAGGCGGAATAAGAAAAAATTTCTGAAAAATCAACAATAACTATTGACATACATATTTTTATATGCTATAATATAGTTTGTGTTGAACGCGGGAGAATTTATGGTATTAAATCTGAAACCCATATATGAGGGTACTGTTGACTGCGAGGATTTTGAATTCGATG
>CAZCUQ010000152.1:0-3551 GCA_964501705.1 uncultured Ruminococcus sp.
GTTGAATTGGGAAAATAAAAATGAATCAAGAGAAAACAAATAGTTTGGCTCAATTACAAACATAGACTGATTTTTACACTAACACAGGCACAATATCCAAGCCACTGATCACCTTTGATGTAATTGAAAAAACTTCCATTATACATCTTTTTGTCTTGAAACGCAACACTAAATCAGTCTTTTTTGATGAATGAGCCTTATTCAGCTTTGCGGATTAAGGAATCTTTAAAATGCCAAGTTATCCGGCAGATTGAAAAATCCACCAACTTTATTTTACCGCAAGCACGGGGAAAAATCAACCGCAAATATCAACAAAAAGAAGAACAAAATGCTCATTCGCTTTTGCTACACTTATGCTGCTGTTCCATAACGGCATAGTATTTCGGGGGCTTACTTATAACAAATATCAGCAATAAGGAACGAACAAAGTTCGTTTTGTTTTTTCCCAACTCGTGCATATACTTTTTCGCGTTTTTGTGTTACAATTATCTTAAAGAAAGGAGGAGCGATATGCAAGAGTGGTTATATGCAATTCAAAAGTTGGTCGATTTCATCGAGGAACACGCCTGTGAGAACCCTTCGCTTGCGGAAATATCAAAACATATAAGCTATTCGCCGTATTATTGTTCCGAACAGTTTCACAGGATTACAGGTATGACTATTCGGGAGTATATGCTGAAAAGACGACTTTCAATGGCCTCGGTTGAACTTAGAGACACTGATGTTTCGGTTATCGAAATTGCATTAAAGTATGGCTTTTCAGACCAATCGACCTTTACACGGGCTTTTAAAAACACTTACGGACGCACGCCGTTGGAGTACAGAAAAAATCCCGAACCGCTGCCGCTCGTCTGCAAAAAAATGCTTCTTAAACCTTTCTGTAATAAAGAAGGAGGATTTGATATGAGCAATGTTTCAAAACCGTATGTAAGAATGGAGTATATTCCGGCACACAAGTACCTTGGCGTTTACAAAAGATCAATGACGAAAGACGGAGAGATATATCCCGGTCACGATTGCGATTTGGCTTGCGGAATTATTTCATCTTTTAGGGAGACAGATTTTATTGTTACCGCATTTACGTCAGGATGGGCGTGGGAAAACGGAAAACAAAAATATTTTTTCGGATCGGGCGTCCCTCTTGACTATAAGGGAAAAATTCCCGAGGGATTTGAACTTAGAGGTGAATTTTCCGGAAGCTATTATATTGTTTTTTGTCATCAGCCGTTTGATTATCTCTCCGAAAACGTTGAGGTGATGAAGCGTGTTGAAGAGCTTGCGTGGAGTTACGATCCGAAACCGCTCGGTTTTGAGTGGAACGAGGACATATGTCAGGATTATCAGAGGCATTACCCTGAAGTTCTTGGTTATCAGGTGCTCAGACCGATTAGAAAAATAGCATCTGATATAGTATAAGAGCCTGTTCAGTATCTCTCCGCACAGGTATTTTCGGCAAAATTATGCTCGAAAATCCGTACACGAGAAGATACTGAACAGGCTCTAATAAAACTTCTAGTAACTTTAGCTTTGCTATGCTCTGATTTTTTATTCGGGCGTTTTTTTATTATTTTTTGCGGATTTTACGATAGGCTGCTGCAGCTTTGTCACTACACAGTATCGTTATTCTGAACTTTGCGGATTCAAGGTTTTTTTTCCCCAAAAAAATAAAACTATTGACAAGAATGCGCAGAATATGGTAGAATATAGTCATAAAAAGAAAAAGAGGGAGAAAAAATGAAAAGAAAAAAAATAATTTGCCTGATATTCTGCCTGACAGTGATCTTGTCCGCCTGCGAGGAAGTAGCGGAGCTTGAGAGAATTTCAAAGGAAGATAACGTGGCCACGATATCTGATTTTGAAACCGAAATCATATACGGTTCTTTTTCCGAAAATACCGAAACTGAAACAGAACAAACCGAGGATATGTCTCTTTCGAATATTTCCTCTGCCGAAACTTTTTCGGAAAACAACGTGACTGATGTTCCTGCCGTTTCCGATACGGTTTTCCCGGAGAAATCGGATGAAACTACGGTTTTGCCGCTTGATCTTAAAAAGAAGCAGACCGAGGCCGCAGAAGAAACATTCGCCGAAACCGCGGCGCCGAAATCCTCGCGTTCAAAATCTGAATATGATATAATCAAGTGGGATGACAGCTTTGAATATGCCGATTATTCCGCGATACATACAGATTCCGTAAAGCTTTATCATTCACGCGCAAAGAATCCGAAAAATATCACGGTTGCGGTAAATGCGGGTCACGGAACAAGCGGAGGCTCATTGCACAAGACGTACTGTCACCCCGATAAGACTGCAAAATACGTTACGGGAAGCACCGCTGCGGGAAATACGAAATCTGTTTGTATTTCAAGCGGCATGGAGTTCCCCGACGGAACTCCCGAAGCGGAAAAGACTCTCGAGATCGCAATTAAAATGAAAGACAAGCTTCTGTCCGCAGGCTATGATGTGCTTATGATACGCGAAACAGACGATTGTCAGCTTGACAATATCGCCAGGACGGTATTTGCAAACGAATATGCACAGTGTCATATTTCCGTACATTTTGATTCAAGCACGTCCGATAAGGGAGCGTTTTTTATCGGAGTACCCGACATTGCCGAATACAGAGCGATGGAGCCTGTAGCTTCTCATTACAAGGAACATATCAGTCTCGGAGAAGCGCTTATCGACGGACTTGAAAGCAAAAAAATAAAGATATACGGAAACGGAAGAATGGATATCGACCTGACACAGACATCCTTTTCGACCATTCCGTCGGTCGATCTGGAGCTTGGCGACAAAGGAACGGACGTAAACGATGATTTTATTGAAAGAGCCGCAGAAGCTGCCGTACTTGGAGTTGACAGCTTTTTCGGAGAATAAATCAGGCTTTTGCTTATAATGAGGACGCTTTTCTGCGGCTTTGATAGGACGTTTCCGCAGGAAACAATATCGTCAAAATCGAGCGTTTGAATTTGCTGAAAAGGGCAGCAAGCGAAGAATCGTTTTCATGATAAACCAAAAATTCTCATTTCCGTAACGATACTTGCCGGAATTATTGTTTTCGCGGTTTTTACATTTTATATGGAAGCCATACGCGCATTTGATTTTCTCCGCGGTTGCACCATGCGTAGTAGGGGATAGCTTTGGCAGTGCATTTTTTCATGTCGGGCTTTTTATTCGTGTAAAGAGTTCCCGTAAGCTTTGTATCCGATATTGCCGTTCGGTACGCGGAGGCTTCGATTACTCGTATTCCTTTGAGGATTTCGGGATCGTATTCGTTTATCTTCAACGGCTCCGATGTATCGAGAACTATTGAAAGAACATCTCCGTCATTATCTGCTCCCTCAAAGCAGTAAACGAGAGGACCGCAGGATACGCAGACCATTCCCGTGAGTTCGGGAATCCTTGTATCGGCATAATTAAACATCGGCTTTGCGTTCATCTCAAGAGTTACCGTATCGCCGTCTTTTACACCGACATATGCATAGCCTTTTTTCATTTCAAAGTCCGCTGATTTGCCGTTTTTTTCAAGGATGAAAAGTTCGTCTGCC
>CAZCUQ010000153.1:0-3514 GCA_964501705.1 uncultured Ruminococcus sp.
TTTCATAATCATTCTCTACGTCAATTAATCCGACATACGTTCTACATCTATCTCGGACACACAACACCCCTGACATCTAACTCACCAACTCCACTTAATGACATCTATCTCGGCAACTCCACTCTCACATTTTTTAAGCCGTGCTGCCGTGGATAAGTTACCGCCAAGCAATTATCCACTCGACCATTTTGAAACTACCGGAAGTCAAAAAGTGCCTGAAATCAAGGGCTTTCACGCCTATTTCCCTTCGACCCTTGACATCAATACCACGCACTCAACATGGCTCGTGCGCGGGAACATATCCACAGCGCGGGCTTTAACGGCGCGATAACCGTGTTCGGAAAGATATTTAACGTCTCTTGCGGCGGTTGCGGGGTTGCAGGATATCATAATTATCTTTTCGGGAGACATTTTTACAATGGAAGAAAGAGTCAATTCATCGCAGCCCTTTCTCGGAGGGTCAGTGATAATTACATCGGGATGAATATTTTTCTTTGCGAGAGCCATGACTGTTTTTCCCGCGTCCCCGACGAAGAATTCCGCGTTTGCGATATTGTTGTCGTGCGCGTTTTCACGTGCGTTTTCCACAGCTTCGGGAATTATCTCGCAGCCGTACAATTTTTTTATCCCATCAGCCATGGAAAGTCCGACGGTTCCCGTTCCGCAGTACAGGTCGAGAAGTATTTCTTCTCCCGAAAGTGCCGCGAAGTCTTTTGCGATACCGTACAGTTTTTCCGCCTGAGCGGTGTTTACCTGATAGAACGACAGGGGGGAAATTTTGATTTTACGTCCGCACATCATATCGGTGATACTTTCGTTTCCGTATATCACGATGCACCTGTCTCCCGTGATAACGTTTGTGTTTTTGGAATTTATATTCAACACAACGCTCTTTATATCGGGGAATTTTTCCGTGAGGATTTTCGCAAGCGGAGAAAAAAGCTTTTTTTCCGCACGCTTTACTATAAGGCAGACCATTATTTCTCCGGTGTGATATCCGCGTCTAAGGCAGATGTGACGCAGGAGCCCTTTTCCGCTTGTTTCATCGTAAAGAGGAATTTTTTCTCTGTTTACAAAATCGCAAATTTCAGCAGTTATTTCCGAAAATTTCCTGTCTCCCAGCTCGCAGTTGGCACACGGGATCACCCTGTGGCTTCGCTTCGCGTAGAATCCCGCGGCGGCTTTTTTGTTTTCATCGTAGGCGAGAGGGTATTGCGCCTTATTTCTGTAGCCGGAAATATTTTCACAGCCGAGGATCTCTTCAAACGGAAGATCCTTAAGTCCTCCGATTCTTTCAAAAGCGTTTCTAACGATCTTATCCTTTGCTGTTTTTTCGGCTTCGTAGGTCATATGCCTGAAAGCGCATCCTCCGCATTTTTTTGATACGGGGCAACCGTCGTTTTCTAAGCGGGCAGGCGAGGACGAAATAATTTTATCTATGATACCGAAAGCATAGGTTTTGTTTACCTTGACGATCTTGCACGATATTTTATCTCCGACTGCCGTAAAAGGAACGAATACGGTCATTCCCTCATATTTTCCCACGCCGTTTCCGTCGGAGGAGATACTTTCTATCAGAAGCTCTGTCAGTTGATTTTTTTTCATTTTCTAATACTTATAATACACAGCGCGTCCGCTCATGCCGCGGGCGGACGTGCTTAAATTTGTTTATGCTTTTTCCTTGGCTCTTATCTTAGCTCTTGTTGCGTTATCGAGGATTCTTTTTCTTATTCTTATACTCTTCGGAGTAACTTCGAGCATTTCATCATCCGCGATAAATTCAAGACAATCCTCGAGAGACATTATTCTCGGCGGAACAAGTCTCAAAGCGTCGTCAGAGCCGCTTGCTCTCGTATTTGTAAGATGTTTTTTCTTGCATACATTTACAACGAGATCCTCAACCTTCGGAGAAGTGCCGACTATCATTCCCTCGTAAACGGGAACGCCTGCGCCGATAAAGAGCTGTCCTCTTTCCTGGGCGTTGTAAAGACCGTATGTGACCGCGTCTCCCGCTTCAAAGCATATAAGAGAGCCTGTGTTTCTTCTGGGGATCTCTCCCTTATACGGTTCATATTTTTCAAACACGGAGGACATTATTCCCTCACCCTTTGTATCGGTGAGAAATTCGCTCTTGTAGCCGAAAAGTCCTCTTGACGGAATAAGAAAATCTATTCTCATTCTGTTTCCCTGCGGGTGCATGGAGGTCATTTCTCCTTTTCTCGTACCCATTTTTTCCATAACGGAACCCACACAATCCTCCGGAACGTCAATACAGAGATGTTCGACAGGCTCGCACATAACGCCGTCGATCTCCTTCATAAGGACCTTGGGAGTGGAAACGCCCAGTTCATAGCCTTCTCTGCGCATATTTTCAATAAGGATCGAAAGGTGCATTTCTCCTCTTCCCGCGACCTTGAAGCTGTCCGTGTTTTCGGTGTCGCTAACGCGGAGAGACACATCGCGCAGAGTTTCTTTATAAAGTCTTTCCCGCAGCTGACGTGAAGTAACGAATTTTCCCTCTCTTCCCGCAAACGGGGAGTCATTTACCGAGAATGTCATTTCAACCGTAGGCTCGGAAATTTTAACGAAAGGAAGAGGCTCATAGTTTCCGGGGTCGCAGATAGTATCGCCGATGGTAATTTTTTCAATACCCGAAAGCCACACGATATCGCCAACTGTCGCTTCGGGAACATCTTTTTTGGAAAGGCCCTCTATCTGACTGACGGTAACTATCTTGCTCTGATATGGTTTTTTTGTTTCGTGATAGTCTCCGACGACGACCTGCATACCTGTCTTAAGAGTTCCGCGGGTTATTCTTCCGATACCTGTTCTGCCCACGTAATCGTTGTAGTCGATAGAAGATATAAGCATACGGAGAGGTTCGTTTTCATCGCCTTCGGGAGCGGGGATATAGTCAAGAATAGTATCGAAGAGAGGTTTAAGATCGGTTCCCGCTTTATACTGGCTCAAAGAAGCCGTTCCCGCTCTTCCCGAGCAGAAAAGCACGGGACCTTCAAGCTGTTCGTCGCTTGCGTCGAGGTCGAGGAGAAGTTCCAGCACCTCATCGCCTATTTCATCGAGACGGGCGTCGGGACGGTCGATCTTATTTACCACTACGATTATTTTAAGACCCATTTCAAGTGCTTTTGAAAGTACGAATCGGGTCTGGGGCATACAGCCCTCCGCCGCGTCCACGAGCAGAAGAACGCCGTCAACCATTTCAAGAACTCTTTCGACTTCTCCTCCGAAGTCGGCGTGACCGGGGGTGTCGATGATGTTTATTTTAACGCCGTTGTAGTTGACGGAGGTATTTTTTGCGAGAATTGTAATACCGCGTTCTCTTTCGATATCGTTTGAGTCCATAACTCTGTCTTCGACTTCCTGATTATCTCTGAAAGCGCCGCCCTGTTTCAGCATTTCGTCAACGAGAGTAGTTTTGCCGTGGTCAACGTGAGCTATGATCGCGATGTTTCTGAGGTCGTTTCTTACCATGGGAATCAAGTCCTTTCAATAC
>CAZCUQ010000154.1:0-3438 GCA_964501705.1 uncultured Ruminococcus sp.
TATAAGAGGTCAGAAGGGGAGATGGCGGTACTGCTCAAAGCTTCTTGCGGTAAACAATACGCCTGTTTTCGCGTGGCATACGAGGGATAATATTTTTCCCGACGAAAAAGCGGATACAAGGCGTCTCGGATATATAACAAACTTTAAGGGAAACTGGTTTCTCGCGAACGAGGGAATACACGGCCTTGTATCACCCTGCGGAAATTCTGTTCCTGCGGGGAGCGGCAGCATACAGATAAAGGACGGCACAACTTTTCTGACCTCAAACGGCGAACACGGACTGCTCGTAAGCGTATCGATAAAAAAAATAAGATGAAACGCAATTCATTTTAACTAAAAAAAGGACTGTTTTTCACAGTCCCTTTTTTACTGATGACGTTTATTCTTGTTTGAATAGCTTCTTTGATTATTTCCTCTTTTGTCAAACCTTTTCATATTGCGCGGAATAAAATCTTTTTTGCTTTTTTCCCGTCCGTCGCGGCGGGAGCTTTTTCCCTCATAGGAGCGAACAGTGACTCTGTTTCCGTTGATTTTATTGCCGTTCATCACGGAGATGATAAATTCTTTTTCGAGAGCGGGAACTTCAACGGTGGTGAAATTATCGTATATATCAATTTTACCGAAAGCTTTTCCCGGAAGATTCGTAGTGTCGGCAAGAGCGCTCAGAATGAAATTCGGAGCGATTTTCTGTTTTCTTCCGATATTTATTTCTATTTTTGAAGCAGCTGTTTTTCTGCCTCCCACTTCACGGGGAACGCATTTAACAATTTCGGGGATATTTTTCATATCCTTTCCGATTCTCATTCCAAGAAGAGCCGCAGCAATGTCTTCAGCGGAATATCCCTCGTTTACGAGATTCTCAAGAAGTATTCTGCCTTCAGAAAATTTATTTTCGCCTATCGCGTTTTTGACCTTATCAGAAAGGCGTTCGGATTTTTTATGAAGAATTTCCGCCCTGTCGGGGAGTTCCTTTCTTTCGATATCAGCCTTTGTAAAGCCCGCAATATCACGAAGCTCGTAAACCTGACGCCTTCCGCTTACGAGAGTGTATGCGATGCCGTCCTTCCCCGCTCTTCCCGTTCTTCCGATACGGTGGATATAGTATTCGTTATCCTGCGGTATATCGTAGTTAAAAACAACATCGACGTTTTCAATGTCGATTCCTCTTGCGGCGACATCTGTAGCTATCAGGATATTGATCCTTCCCGATTTGAAAGCGTTCAAGACCTGTGTGCGCGATTGCTGCTTCATATCTCCGTGAAGTCCCGCTGCCTTGAAGCCCGAAGAAACAAGAGCCTCGGAAAGCTCGTCAACCATTTTCTTTGTATTGCAGAAAATCATGGAAAGTTTCGGCTCATACGCAAGCAGAAGAAGCTTCATAGCGTCTGTTTTTCTTCCCATGGGAACCTCAAAATAAAACTGTCTTATGCTTTCGACAGTGCGGGTCTTGTTCATGACCTTAATAAGCACGGGGTCGCGCTGAAATCTGTCGGTGATAGCAAGGATAGCAGGAGGCATTGTCGCGGAGAAAAGCACAGTCTGACGTTTCTCGGGAACAAATTCAAGGATATTTTCGATATCCTCGCGAAATCCCATGTTCAGCATTTCGTCCGCTTCGTCAAGCACAACGATACCGATACTGTCAAGGTTAAGGGTTTTTCTGCCGATATGATCCATAATGCGGCCGGGAGTGCCCACAACGATATTTGCGCCGCGTTTCAGCTCGTGTATCTGTTTATCCATCGAAGCTCCGCCGTAAACTGCACAGGGCATCACCCACGGCATATATTTTGAAAATTTGATTAATTCCTCACAAGCCTGCATTGCAAGCTCTCTTGTCGGGCAAAGAATTATCGAAACGGGCTTATCCGCATGACGAGGCATTTTTTCAAGAAGAGGAATACCGAATGCGGCGGTTTTTCCCGTACCCGTATTGGAGCGTCCGATAAGATCCTTTCCGTCAAGCATTACGGGAATAGCCTTTTCCTGAATCTCGGTAGTTTCCGAAAATCCCATATCCCCGACGGCGCGGAGAATTTCGGGAGACAAATTAAGTTCACTGAATAACATCTTTTCTCTTTTCCTTTTCGCAGTATACTAAAATATTATTATACACGAAAAAGAATTTTTTGTCAATAGATATTTTGTTAATAAATATTTCCCGCAGTTCTTGGGTATGGGAGAACGTCTCTGATATTCTGTATGCCCGTGATGTACATGATAAGTCTTTCAAATCCGAGTCCGAATCCTGCGTGCTTCGCTCCGCCGAAACGGCGAAGATCGAGATAGCGTTCGTAATCAGAAAGCTTCATTCCCAGAGAGCGCATTTTTTCCGAGAGAACATCAAGTCTTTCTTCTCTCTGACTTCCTCCGATAAGCTCGCCCACACCCGGAACGAGTAAGTCAGCGGCGGCAACGGTTTTTCCGTCATCGTTGGCTCTCATGTAGAAAGCTTTTATTTCGGCGGGGTAATCGTAAACAAAAACGGGTTTATTGAAGATTTTTTCCGTGAGATATCTTTCATGCTCCGTCTGAAGATCGCAGCCCCAGAAAACGGGGTATTCAAATTCCTTATTTTTTTCTTCGAGAATTTTAACAGCTTCGGTGTAGGTGATTTTTCCGAAATCGGAGGAAATAACGTTTTCGATTCGGCTTATGACGCCGCTTGATATGAATTTATCGAAGAAAGTCATTTCATCGGGGCATTTGCAAAGAATATCCCAAAGAACATATTTGAGCATATCCTCGGCAAGCTCCATATCGTCTTCAAGGTCGGCGAAAGCTATTTCGGGTTCGATCATCCAGAATTCGGCGGCGTGTCGGGGAGTGTAGGATTTTTCCGCTCTGAAGGTGGGACCGAATGTATATATTTTTCCAAAAGCCATAGCCATAGCTTCTCCTTCAAGCTGACCCGAAACGGTCAGGCTTGCCTTTTTTCCGAAAAAATCGGCGGAGTTGTCTGTTTTTCCGTTTTCGTCAGCAGGGAGCTTATCAAGGTCGAGAGACGTCACTCTGAACATTTCTCCTGCGCCCTCGCAGTCGCTGTCGGTAATTATCGGAGTGTGGACATACACAAATCCGTTTTCGGAGAAATATCTGTGCAGAGACTGCGCCGCAGCCGAACGAACCTTGAAAACAGCTCTGAAAGTGTTTGTGCGGACGCGAAGATAATCCATAGTGTGTTTTTTCTTTTGAAGAGGATAGTCGGGAGAAGAAGCGCCGTCAACGGTGATTTTTTCCGCGTTAAGTTCGAACGGCTGTTTTGCTTCGGGAGTGAGCTTTATTGTTCCTTTTACGGTGAGAGCCGCTCCGACATTGATTTTTGAAATATTCTCATAACCGGGGATTTTATCCTTTTCCGCAACTATCTGTAAGTCATTGAAGGCGCTTCCGTCATTGACCGTAATGAAGTTGATATTTTTTCCGGCCCCCACGGTT
>CAZCUQ010000155.1:0-3366 GCA_964501705.1 uncultured Ruminococcus sp.
TTTTTCAGCATCGGTTACGGAAATGTAAACGGAAACGATAAAAACCATAACGACAGCGGGAGAATAGATAAGAAATGGAACGCGAGGGAAAACTAAAGGGAGAGGAAAAAAATTCCTCTCCATTTTAGTTCCCACTCGCACCTTTGAAGCTCCGATGTGACAGAAAATGATAACTTATCTGAAGTTGATAATAACCCTGTGAGAGTGACAGCTTAAATATTGATCGCAATAATAACAATATACCCGGCTATTGCCGCCAGCCACGGAATAGATGTGAATATAAGAGGAGCGGCTCTTTTCTTGCCCTCCGGCTTCGCACGTCTGAGACCGAAACCCTTTCCCGCTGTCATCGCGATAACGACTATCCCCGCAAAGAAAGTGACTATCCGCAGAAGCCCGTTTATCATCATTCCCGCCACAGGAAGCCCCGTAAGAGCGGAAAGATCATTTTCCATAAGACGATCAAGTATATCCGGCTCACTGTATATCATTACCTGAAATACCGACGTTACCGTGTTCATCAGAATGTGAACAGCCGCAGACGGAATCAGCGACCTTGTTTTTGCATACAGAACCCCCAGCACAAGCCCCGCGAGAAATCCGTTGATGCACTGCGGAAGATTTCCGTGCATAAGCCCGAAGATCAGAGAAGAGAAAACCACCGCGAATTTCTCATTATACGGGCGGATAGATTCCAGAACTATCCCTCTGAAAATCATTTCCTCCATAACGGGTCCCAGAAGACAGATATAAAAATACATTACCACATTGACCGCAAAATTTGAAGTCTGCGTAATGGTGGCGCTTGCGGCGTTTGAACTGTCTCCCGTAAAAAGCAGATAGATAACGGCAAGTATCACCACCGCCGCCGTCTGACAGAAAAACGTAACTGCCGCGCCGTCCGTGATATCCTTTAAATTATACCCGTCTCTGCTCCATACTTTTTTGCTTTTGAAATTTATCCCAAGAAGCTTTGCGCCGAGCAGTATAGCCGTAATATCCGCGATTATGGGGAAACCTATAGAAATAAGAGTGCTCAGAACTTCATCGGAAGCGATTATCACCCGTCCGGCATCAAAGCTGTCCTGTAATGAAGCGCCTTCCGCAAGTCCGATAATAATGAATAAAATTCTCGGAACAGCCTGAAATATAAGAGTGCTTATCATAACAATAACGGCGGTTTTTGCATATCGCTGACGGATCTGCTTTTTTTCCTCGCCTTCGGGATAAAGTGTAATTTCCATAATTCATATCCTTTTCATAAAACAAAGGGCAAGATAAGAACTTATCCTGCCCAAAAATGTTAACAAACCGAAAACTTATTCCTTAGGCTCATCGTCCGACGAAGGAGCTTCTTCGGCAGAAGCTTCCACAGGCGCGGGAACGGGCTTTTCAAGCTTTGCTCCGCACTTGCAACAGTAGTCGTTTTCGCCGCTCTGTTCAGCGCCGCAACCTGAGCATACGACAACTCCGTTAAGAGCGTTTTTCTTAGCTTTCAGGTCGTCAATTTCGTCCTGCTTTGCGGAGATTTCCTCACATTTGGAGAAGAACGCAAATTCCGCTTTGCCTTTTTCTTCCTCATAAACGAGCTTGCCGAGAACCGTGAAAAGCTCTTCCTTTTCTCTTTCGGCTGCGGATATTTTATATCCAAACTTAGTAGCCTCTGCGATCTGCTTTGACTTATCGCCTACGACCTTACCTGCCTCGGTAACTTTTTTGCCCATGTCCTTGAAAAATTCCATAATATATTCCTCCTGTTAATATAAAAATTTGATTACGGCAGGGACAGCACTCCTTGCCGTCTTTATATAAACAGATATCCTACTATTAATTATAGCAAATTTTTTGAAATTGTCAATAGTTTCTCATAATTTTTATAACATTTTTTCTTGCTTTCACAGGATTTTCACAAATCTCGAATGCGCCGGCGAGATCCTCCGCCAAAATGTCAAGCTCATCTTTTTTGGAAGATGTGTAAAGAGTTGCGAGAACATCTCCTTTTTTCGCGAATTCACCTACCTGCCTGTTTATGACGATCCCCGCCGAGCTGTCAATTTTGTCGTCCTTTTTATTTCTGCCTGCGCCGAGAGAGCGGGAAACAGCTCCCGTTTTCTCACAGGAGATTTTTGAAACATATCCGTCCTTTGGGGATATTATTTCTCTCGCAAAGAGTGCCTGACCGAAAAGGGAATAATCGTCGATAACGGCTGAATTTCCTCCCTGAAGCTCAATTGTCCTGCGGAAAGCTTCAAGCGCTTTCCCCGAATTAACGGCGGAATTTACTGTTTCCTCGCATTTTTCTTCCGAACCATGCCCTGCGATAAACAGCATTTCGGCAGCTATTTTATGTGAGATCTCTTTAAAATCTTCGGGAGAATTACCCTTTAAAGCTTCAATAGCTTCTATGACCTCAAGAGAATTTCCGACGGCGCGTCCGAGAGGTTTGTCCATATCGGTAAGCAGCGCGCAGGTTTTCATTCCCCTTGCGGAAGCGACCGAGAGCATAGATTCCGCAAGCTTCTCCGCAGATTTTTCGTCTTTCATGAATGCTCCGTTTCCGACCTTGATATCGAGAACAAGAGCGTCCGCGCCCGTTGCGAGCTTCTTGCTCATAATACTCGATGAAATAAGCGGGACAGATTCCACAGCCGCGATGTCGTTTCTGAGAGCGTAAAGCTTTTTATCCGCGGGAACGAGCTTTCCTGTCTGAGAAACCACGGCAAATCCCGTTTTCATTATAATATCTTTAAATTCGTCATTGCCGAGACTTGTCCGGAAACCCGGAATAGATTCAAGCTTATCTATTGTTCCTCCGGTATTGCCAAGCCCGCGTCCCGACATTTTCGGCACATATACTCCGCACGTCGCGCATACGGGAGCAGCGAACAATGTGACCTTATCGCCTATCCCGCCCGTGCTGTGCTTATCTACGCAGAATTTTGGCAGATCGTAAGATAAAGTCTCCCCCGTTTTTTCCATAGCGAAAGTAAGAGCGGCAGTTTCTTCGTCAGTCATGCCGTTAATGCACACTGCCATAAGCCACGCCGCCGCCTGATAATCGCTCACCTTTTCCGAGACGAGCAATTTGATAAAATCTTCTATATCAGCCGCGGAGTGAGCGAGTCCGCGGCGTTTATCGTCTATAAAATCGTATATTTTTTTCACGAAATCGTAATTCCCTCGTAGTAAAATTTAAGGATATCGATATATGTATAACCCTGGTTCGCGAGAATATTTGCTCCGTTCTGGCTCATTCCAACGCCGTGACCGTAACCGTAGGTTGTGAATATGAATTCTCCGTCCGAATATCTCACTTCGAACGAAGTGCTCTTGATTTTATATCCGAGAACCTTTTCGCGCATCTGA
>CAZCUQ010000156.1:0-3277 GCA_964501705.1 uncultured Ruminococcus sp.
GGATATGTGCTGTGACAGCGCTCACAAAACTCTTCCCGTATTAACGGGCGGAGCGTATCTTCATACGGGAAATAAAGCTCTTACGGGAAAAGCAAAAAAGAATATGTCTCTTTTCTGCTCAACAAGTCCGTCTTATCTTATATTGCAGTCGCTCGATCTGTGCAACAGATATCTCTCGGAGGAATTTCCCGCAAAGCTTAATGAAGCTGTAAAACGGGTAAATGAGCTGAAAAACGCGCTCTCCCCTGCTTACGATATTCTGCCGACGGAGCCTTTAAAGCTTACGATACACACGCCCTTTACGGGTCTCGACGGCAGAGAGCTTGCGGATATTTTGCGGGAGAAATTTATTGAGCCCGAATATGCCGATCCCTTTTATCTCGTCCTGATGCTCTCGCCTTTCAACTCCGAAAAAGACTTTGAAAGAATAAAGTCCGCACTTGAAAATGTAATAATGCCGAGGATTAACCCGTTCGCTCCTGAAAATCGGGAAATGCCCGTTCTTGAAAAAGCTATGCCGATACGCGAAGCCGTTTTTTCAAAAAGCGAGGAAATATCCGTCGGAAACTCTGCGGGGCGAATATGTGCAAAAGCGGTTTATCTCTGTCCTCCGTGCATATCAGCCGTTATTCCGGGGGAAATTATTTCAGGGGAAATAACGGAAATTCTTCATTCTCTCGGAATTAAAAAGATAACTGTGATAAAGGAAAAATAATGAAAATATACTCAAAAAACAATCTGCTGAAACTTATTTCATCGATGAACAAATCGGGGAGATTCGCTCAGGGAATCCTGCTTACGGGCGAGAAAGGCTCGGGAAGAAAAACATCGGCAAAATATATCGCACAGAGTCTCTTATGCGAAAATCCGAATGACGGTCTGCCGTGCGGGATATGCCGCTGCTGCAAACGAATAGAAGAAGATATCCACCCCGACGTGATATTTCCCGAAACAGAGGGAAAAAGCGGGATATATAAAATAGAATCCACAAGAAACGTGGTCGCGGACTGCTTTACTCTCCCGAATGACGGCGGGAAAAAAATATATATATACAGTGACTGCGAAAAGCTTCCGCCGGCCTCTCAGAATGCTCTTCTGAAAATAATCGAGGAACCGCCTCCGTATGTTTGTTTTATCTTTACGTCAGCCGACAAATCCGTGTTTCTTCCGACGATTCTTTCAAGAGTGATAAGCGTTGCGATAAATCCATGTACCGAGGAAGAATGTAAAGAGGCGCTTTCCGCTGCGGAAAAATATACCGCGGAGGAAATCGAAGCCGCTGTTTCAGCCTATCACGGAAATATCGGAAAATGCACCGAATATCTTGAAAAAGGCTCTGCGTATGACATATCCGAAAAAGCAAAAAGCATATCCGGAGCCATATTGTCCTCCGACAGATATGAAGCACTTAAAGAATTATCCTCTGTTTCGGAAAGAGAAAATATGCGCGAGATCCTCGTTATGCTTGATAAAATTATCCGCGACGCCGCAGTTCTGCGTATTATGGGAACAGATTCCGACATTATCGGCTGTGCGGAAGAAATTTCGCAAAAGCTTTCGGAAAGAATTACCGAAAAAAAAGCCAATAAAATTCATGAAGCTCTCTATGAAGCCGCAAAGCTCTGCGCGGGAGATATGAATATAAATCAGCAGGCACTTTGCTGCAAGGTCTGCGGAAAACTTTTCTGATCTGAAAGGAATAATAAAATGAAAGACGGTTACGAGTACATCTGGAGCGATAAAAAAAGAAACTTTTTCGGTCTTCCGATATCATTTACAAGATATATCCTCACCGAAAAGAAATTCATCGTCAGAACGGGATTTCTGAATATTCACGAATCGGAGTTTGATCTTTACAGGGTGATAGACAAGAGTCTCGATCTGCCGTTCGGACAAAGAATATTCGGCTGCGGAAGCGTTAATATCAGCGTCAGAGACAACGATACTCCGAGAGTTGTGGTAAAATCAATAAAAAATCCCCGGATTTTTCTGAGTCTGTTTGAAAAGCAGGTAGACAGTGAACGAGATAAATACAATACGCGCGGAAGAGATATGTGGGCGCCCGAACCGCCCGATTTTAACGGAGACGATGAATAATGCTCCCCGAATTTGTTACCGAAACAAAAACCTCATGGGATTTTCTCCGAAAGTCGCGTCTTCCGATCTTTCTTTACGGAATGGGCGACGGCGCGGAAAAGATCATGAGTGTATTTAAATGTAAGAATATACCCTGTGCGGGTTTTTTCGCAAGCGATGAATTCGTCCGCGGGCAGGAATTCATGGGCTACAGGGTACATTCTCTTTCTGAGGTGGAAAACGCCGCAGATGAATTTATCATTGTTCTTGCGTTCGGCGCGGGATACAGAAGCCTTTATGATAAAATTACGGATATATCAAAGAGACATATTCTTCTTGCTCCCGATGTTCCCGTTTTCGGAACCGGTCTTTTTGACCTTGATTTTGTAAAGGAAAATTCAGATAAGTTCACAAAGGTTTACGATCTCCTGTCAGACGAAAAATCACGGAAAACCTATGCCGATGTAATAAACGCAAAGATAAGCGGAAAAATCTCCTTTCTCGACCGATGCACCGAAAACAAAGACGATATCTTCAAGGATATCCTTCGCCCCGAAAAAAATGAAATATATATAGATATGGGCGCGTACAACGGAGATACCGTGCTTGAATACGCAAATCTCACAAAGAATTCATACGGAAAGATCTGCGCCGTTGAACCGGACAGCAAAAATTTTAAAAAGCTTTTGAAAAATACGGAAGCTCTTCCCCGAACAGAGTGCATAAACGCCGCTGTATGGTCGGAGTGTACCGTGCTTTCTTTCTCCGACAAATCGGGGAGACAGTCGTCCCTTGACCCTATAAAAAAACAGCGCGTAAAGGAAGTAAAAGCCGTTACGGGTGACAGTATCTGCGAAAACGCTTCATATATCAAAATGGACGTTGAGGGCGCGGAACACGAAGCTGTTCTCGGCTGCGAAAAGAGCCTCCGAAAAGGAGCGAAGCTTTCTGCGGCGCTTTATCACCGAAACGAGGATATGTTTGATATCCCGCTTCTTGTAAACAGTATCAATCCGCAGTACAGAATGTATGTAAGGCACGAGCTTTACATTCCTTCATGGGAAACCAACCTGTACTGCATATGAAAAAGAGGAAAATAATATGTACAGAACCGAAATAATGTCACTTTACTTTAACCCCGATGATTTTGCCGGCAAGGATAATACCGTCTGCGGCTGGGTAAAATCCGTGAGAGCGGGAA
>CAZCUQ010000157.1:0-3220 GCA_964501705.1 uncultured Ruminococcus sp.
GTTTATCTGTCCTCTTCTCGGAATGGACAATCCGCTTAGCATCATTCAGATACTATGGGTAAACCTTGTAATGGATACGCTCGCGGCTCTTGCGTTCGGCGGAGAACCCGCTCTCACAAGATATATGCACGAGAAGCCCAAATCCCGTCAGGAACCCATCATTTCAAAGTATATGTGGACGGAAATATCCACGGGAGCGGCATGGGCGCTTATACTGAGTCTGTCGTTTCTGCTCCTCGTTCCCATTCAGAGTATCTTTGTGGACAATATGCCTGAGCAGAGCGCGGAAATATACGTTACGGACGATTACGATCCCGAAATCCACACCTTCTATGTTCCAAGTCCCGAAAACAACACCGTTATCGAAAGCTCCGGAGACAAGATCTCTTACAAATTTGACGCCCTGTTTTCAGGATATTTCGCATTGTTTATCTTCATTGCGGTATTCAACGCTTTCAACGCAAGAACCGAAAAGGCAAATCTTTTTGACAATATCGGAAGAAATACGGGATTTCTGAAAATCCTCGGAATAATCACCGTGGTTCAGATCCTTATGATATATGTCGGCGGAAAGGTCATGAACTGCGTACCGCTTGATCTCACGCAGTGGCTCATTGTTATTGCAATGGCGCTGTCGATTATCCCCGTAGACCTTATAAGGAAGGGAATTATAGCTGTTTCTTCAAAAAATCATAAATAATTTTAGCGGAAAGGATCGATAATTATGTCAGTAAATCTTCAAAAAGGTCAGAAGGTTGACCTTACAAAGGGCAATCATGGATTATCAAAGGTGGTCGTAGGCCTCGGCTGGGACGAGGTCGTTCAGAAAAAAGGCATTTTCTCAAGGAAATCAGCCGACATTGACTGCGACGCGTCAGCAATAATGATAACAACGAGCGGAAAACTTGATTCCAACAGCGATGTCATCTTCTATCACAATCTTCATCATTCGAGCGGCTCGGTAAATCATATGGGAGACAATCTCACGGGAGCGGGCGACGGCGATGACGAACAGATCACGGTCGATCTCCGTCAGGTACCCGACAACTACGAAAAAATCATCTTTGTCGTTACAATTTATCAGGCAAAGGAAAGAGATCAGCACTTCGGCATGATACAGAACGCTTTCATCAGGATCTGCGACAGCTCAAACGGAAGCGAGCTTTGCAAATATAATCTATCCGAAAACTACAGCGGAAAAACCGCTATGATATTCGGCGAATTATACCGTCATAACGGCGAATGGAAATTCTCGGCTGTAGGAGAACCGACAAACGATAACGGGATTTCGGAAATGGCAAGAAGATTTCTTTGAGAACTTGCGTTCATAGGATTTGTGCGGGGATTTTCGAGCATAATTTTGTCGGCGGCAAGGAAAAAATCCGCAGGAATACTTTCGTATTGTAAGGATTTTTGACGCGGCAAACGGCAAAATTTGCCGAAAATGCACGCGCAATATCCTGTGAACACAAGTTCTGATAACTTATAACGAAAGGAAGTAATAATTATGGGAGTTAATCTTTCAAAAGGTCAGAAGGTTAGTCTTGAAAAATCCATGACGCTGGCTCTTGTCGGTCTCGGCTGGGATACGAACAAGTACGACGGAGGATATGATTTCGACCTTGACGCCGCGGCTTTCCTGCTCGGCGATAACGGCAAGGTAACCTGCGATGAGGATTTCGTGTTCTATAATAACCTTGAACACAAAAGCGGCGCTGTAAAACACACGGGAGACAATCTCACAGGAGCGGGAGAGGGAGACGATGAAGTAATTCTCATCGATTTTACCAAAGTCCCCGAAAATATTCAGAAGATCGCCATAACCGTCACAATTCACGACGCTCAGGCAAGAAATCAGAACTTCGGTCAGGTCTCAAACGCTTACGTGAGAGTTGCAAAACGTTCGGGCAATGAGGACTTTTCGGGCGAAGAAGCGTTAAGATACGACCTTGCCGAGGATTTCTCGGTTGAGACAGCAATCGTTGTCTGCGAAATATACAAAAGATCGGGCGAATGGAAATTCTCCGCTGTCGGAGCGGGCTATCAGGGCGGACTTGCCGCTCTTTGCAGAAGCTTCGGCGTAAACGTTTGATTACGGGGATTTTATCCGGACTTAACAATTTCCGCGTAAACTGTAAACGCGCAGATCCGTAACGGATTTGCGCGTTTTTTTATATCAGACATACTTGCCAAAGCTTTTACAGGAAGTGTTTTTCACGCGGACAGCGGGAAAATTTTTTCGCCGCTCTGAATTTCCGCAAATCAGTCTTTTCATTCGAGAGTAATGCTGACGACCGAGCAGGCGGGAAGCGCCGCCGAAAGCTTTCCGTTTGCAAGAGATACATTCATTTCCTTCGGTGATACTCTATCGCCGTTATCAAAGTCATTGAGGGCATGGACTTCTTCGGTGAGAATACGCGCCGAGGCTTTCTTTGCTTCAAAGCCTATGATATCGCACGAAATTTCAGAATCCTCGTCCATGGAGCAGTTAGCGAGAGTCAGCGTTAATTTTCCGTCCTTGACGGAAGCGGAGCTTGATATCATGGGTATGCCTTTCTCACATTCTTCCCTGTCCCCATAGCAGTAAACAAGAGTTCCGTCCTGATGTTCCTTGTACATATCAAATACATGGTATGTGGGAGTTTTTACAAGAATCTCTCCCTCGGTGAGTATTATCGCCTGAAGAACGTTTACGACCTGTGCTATATTTGCCATTATAACTCTTTCGGAATGTCTGTTGAAGATATTCAGGTGCATTGCCGCCACGATTGCGTCGCGCATTGTGTTCTGCTGATAGAGAAATCCCGGATTCGTGCCTTCTTCAACATCGAACCAGCAGCCCCATTCATCTACGACAAGTCCTATATCGTGACAGGGGTCGTAGAGATCCATGACCTCGGAGGTGCGTCTGACAATATCGTCCATGGTCAGAGCGCCCGCGAGAGTTTTGTAATATTCATCCCTGTCAAATTTAACGGCGTCACCCTTATGTCCCCAGTCGCCGGTAGGGATAGTATAGCGGTGAAGCGAAAGACCATGCATCTGACCATAGTAAACGTTTCTCATCATAGTCTGGGTCCAGTCAAATCCTGTGTCTCCGGGTCCGCAGGCGATCTTAAACAGCTTGTTTTCGCCGTAATCCGTGCAAAAGCACTGATAGCGGCGGTATTCGTCAGCATAGTATTCAGCTCTCATATTGCCGCCGCAGCCCCAGTTTTCG
>CAZCUQ010000158.1:0-3192 GCA_964501705.1 uncultured Ruminococcus sp.
CTCCCGCGATGATAAGAATGATAACTTCATCGGTCGAGTCGGAAATAATAGATACCGCGTCGCTTTATCTTCGCATTGACAGTATTCTTTATTTTGTAACGGCAGTCATTTCGGTAACGAGGAACGCTCTTCAGGGAATAGGAGTTCACAGGACGCCTATCATATCGAGCGGCATTGAGCTTGCGGGGAAGATAGCCGTTGTAATGTTTCTTGCTCCGCGTATAGGATATATGGGGATAATTCTTGCAGAACCCATCGTATGGGTTATTATGGTTATTCCTCTTGTAATAAGACTTAAATGTCATCCCGCTATGAAGGTTAAAGAAATCGAGGAAATGATATGAAATACAAAAATCCAATAGTGAAAGGTTTTTATCCCGACCCGTCGGTATGCGAATATAACGGAAAATATTATATGGTATGCAGTTCGTTCCAGTATTTTCCCGGAGTGCCTCTTTTTGAGAGCGATAATCTTGTAAACTGGACGCAGATAGGTCATGTGCTCACAAGAAGATCGCAGGTCATGCTTGAAAAAATCAACAGCTCGGGAGGCGTTTTTGCACCGACAATCAGATGCAATAACGGCAGATTTTACATGGTTACCTCTAATGCCACCACGCATGAGAATTTCTATGTTTATACCGATGATATTTACGGCGAATGGTCGGAACCTGTTACCGTTTGTCAGGGAGGAATAGACCCCTCGCTTCTGTTTGACGATGACGGCAAGGTGTATTTTATCAGCAACGGAACGGATGATTTCGGAAAGGAAGGCGTCTGTCAGTGTGAAATAAACATTGAAACGGGAGAAAAACTCACACATTCAAAAAATATCTGGCAGGGTTCGGGAGGACGGTATCTTGAAAGTCCTCATATGTATAAGATCAACGGGGAATATTATCTCTTAGCGGCGGAGGGAGGCACCGAGTACGGGCATATGATAACATATGCAAGAGGAAAATCTCCATGGGGAAAGTTTGAAAATTTCCCTCAAAATCCCGTTCTGACAAATCGGAACAAGGCTCCCTATATAATTCAGGGAATAGGTCACGGAGAGCTTGTCTGCGATAAAAACGGAAACTCACATATTATATGTCTGGGTTTCAGACAGATACATATGTGGATGCCGTATCATCATCTGGGCAGGGAAGTTTTCATGATTCCCGTCGGATTTGATGAAAACGGCTGGTTTACGGCAGGCAATGACGGAACCTGTAATATCGAATATGAAATAGAGGGTGATTTCGTTCAAAACAAGCTGAAAGTTTATACTCTGAATGACATAAAGACAAATGTCTGCCGTTGTTTTCTTCGTCATCCTCATAAAGAAAATTATGATTTTTCGGGGGAAAACGTTATCCTGCACGGAACCGATATCACTCTTGAAGAAGCGGATTCTCCTACATTCGTGGGTATCCGCCAGCGGGATTTTAAAATGGAGCTTTATGCGGATATTGACGTTTCCGATGGCGAGGGAGGTCTGACAGTCTATTCATGCGAAAATGAGCATTACGATGTTGCGGTAAGAAAAACGGGAGAGAATTTTGAAGCGATTTTGAAGCTTAATATCGGCGGAATAAAGCATATTCAGACTGCCGTTACGGTCCCGTCGGGAAGAGTAAGGCTTATTATCCGCTCGGACAGTATGAATTATAATTTTTATATTTCGGAAAACGGCAGAGAGATATGTCTCGGGAGCGGACAGTCCAAATATCTTTCAAGTGAGGTTTCGGGCGGCTTCACGGGAGTGATTCTCGGTCTGTATGCCATTTGCGGAACAACTGAATTCTCCGATCTGAATATTTGTTATAAGGAATAAATTCTAAAACTCCGAAAACGTATTATTCGGAACGAACTTCGTAAGAATTATCGGATTTCATAAGAGAGTAAATCAGACAACAAAGTTTTTCCTGAATGTCTCCTGTTGTTTGACATTCCGCCGTCAGAAGCTTTGCAAGCCCCATTTCTTTTTCGTTCGGTCCGTGTGTTCTTGTTGTTTTCATACCAATTTCCTCTATATGATTTTTTTATATTTATGGATATTATCGTCATTTACACGGTTGGTTTTTCAGCTTCGAAACGGCGTGCTTTTCATCGATTCTCCTTCTGTGTTCAACTATGAAACCGCATTGGCTCTATCAGAGCTTTTCTCAAATTTTCACCTGTACCGAATGGAAAGAAATATGCAATAGTTCTTGATAATGCACCTTGGCATAAGAAAGCCTGCAGATTGATTGTTATAGAGAAAAATGTAAAGTACCCAAAAGTATTTTTTCGGAATAAATTTTTCTTGGATCTACCGCATATATTTTAATAAGCGTGAGAGCGAATAAAAAGAAGTTTTTTTTCATAAATATCTACAAAGGGGGATTTTTATGAAAAAAACAAGCTTTACAGATATGCTGATATTTATTGTGGGCACGGAGGCTGTCGGTGCGGTTTCGGCACTTTTGGCGGGAAGCTTTTCCGATTTTTTTGCGAAATATCAAAGACCTCCGCTTATGCCGCCTATGTGGGTATTTCCCGTAGTATGGACTGTTTTGTACGCTGTTATGGGATATTCGGCTTATCTTGTCTATTCGGACATTTACACCAAAGAAGCGGAAAAGAAAAGCGCTTTAAGGCTTTATTTCATTCAGCTTGCGATTAATTTTTCGTGGAGCATAATTTTCTTTCGCTTTGAATTTATCATAGGCGCAGCCGCTGTTATTATCGCGCTCATTGTACTTACTGCGATGATGATAATTTCATTTTGGAGAGTGCGTCCTCTTGCGGGGAAGCTAAACATCCCATATTTTATCTGGCTGCTTTTTGCCGCCTATCTGAATATTGCGACAGCTGTTGTGAATTAAAATGGTCAGCCTTAAAATTTTTCCTTTTTGCAGGTTACTTTTTATTTGATGTTTGTTTTTTGGGGTTACTGATAACTTCAAGATACTTCTTATTTTTTTCTCGAGGAGTTCTTTCAGTCTTTTCATAATCATAACCATTAAAATTTTATAACCTTTCGTTGTTGTTCTTATTCATTGCAGCTGCATTGATTAATCGTATATATCAGACCTCCTCGGAAACCGGCGCACGCCTGCGACAAAATCTTTTGCCATCAGCCGCACTGCGGTTTCCGGGGAGATCTGTTATAAAACCACTATCCACAACTTAAGCCGTAAGCAAACTGCACATATAGTCATGCGA
>CAZCUQ010000159.1:0-3041 GCA_964501705.1 uncultured Ruminococcus sp.
TGCAACAAAACACCGTGAACCATGTCAGGCGGGGAACCGAGCAGCATTAAGCGGTTCGTTTTTGTGTGCCGCAGCAAGCCTGCACACCTATGTATCGGAATTTTTTGACCCGTGCCGTTTAAGGGACGGATCATGCCGGAGCTTTTGTTTTTAAGGCTTTGCCATGAGCCATGAAAGGAAGAATAGCTATGTATCAGGCGCTTTACAGAAAATACAGACCTGCTTCCTTTGACGATGTCATTTCGCAGTCCGCCGTCACCGAGACGCTTAAAAATCAGATAATTTCGGGTAAGACGGCTCATGCGTACCTGTTTACGGGATCGCGCGGAACGGGAAAGACCACCTGCGCAAGGATTCTCGCTAAGGCGCTTGTCTGCGAGCATACAAAAAACGGCGAGCCTTGCCTTGAATGTGATATATGCAGGGATATGGACGCGGGCGCACTCTCCGATATAATCGAGATAGACGCCGCCTCAAACGGGGGCGTGGACGACGCGAGAACGCTCCGCGAGGCTGCTTCGTATATTCCCGAACGGTGTATAAAATATATATCATCGACGAGGTGCATATGCTCTCGGCGGCGGCGTTCAACGCTCTTCTGAAAATAATCGAGGAGCCGCCTCCGCATATCAAATTCATTATGGCGACCACCGAAATACACAAGGTCATCGGAACAATTCTTTCAAGATGTCAGAGATTTGATTTCAAACGCATAAAATCGGAGGATATCGCCAAGAGACTCCTTTATATCGCCGATAAGGAAAATATAGAGCTTGACGAGAGCGCGGCGGAGCTTATCGCAAGAACCTCCGACGGCGGCATGAGAGATGCCGTTTCGCTTCTTGACAGGTGTGCGGCGGTTTCAAGGCGGATAAGCGCGGATACTGTCTCGGAAGCCGCGGGACTCGCGGGAGACGCGGCTGTTCTCGATATTACCGAGGCAATACTTTCCTCCGATGTGAAAAAGGCTCTTGAGGTCATATCCTCGGCATACGAAAACTCCAAAGATATGTCAAAGCTTCTGTCCGAGATGATAACGGCTCTTCGGAATGTTCTCGTAATAAAAAGCGTTCCCTCGCCCGAAAAGCTTGTCGTTTGCTCCGCGGAAACTCTGGAAAGATACGGGAAAACGGCTTCAGCTTCGGACGAGCGGCTCATACTTTCTGCTATGGACGAGCTTTCCGCCTGCTCCGAGAGACTTTCGAGAAGCCTCTCGAAGCGGACCGAGCTTGAAATGACCGTGATAAAGCTTTGCGGAAACGGCGGCACACGGGGAGCGTCTTCCGAGGAAACGGAAGCGCTTCGGAAAAAAATTTCAGAGCTGGAAGAAAAAATCAGGACGCTGTCCGAAAACGGCGCTGTTTCAAACACTCCGCGCAGATATCAGCCGAGAGCGTTGTCCGCTCCTAAAGAAACAGTCACCGATACTTCGGGAATGAAGGGTAATCCCGCGAAGCTGTCATGCTGGGCGGATATCTTAGAAAAATTCGGCGAGGTCTGCCCTGCCGTAAACGGGACACTCCAGGGGTCGCAGGCTTATGAATCGGGGGAATTTCTCCTTATCGTCACAGACAACAATTTCTTCATCTCGCTTCTGAGAGTAAAGGAAAACGCGCTCCTGCTGCAAAAAACCATTTTCGAGGTGACGGGAAAAAACTATAAGCTTCGGGCAAAATGCACGGCGGGAAACGATAAGGATACAAAAGACAGCAGACTTTCGGGACTTCTTAAAAAAGCCGCCGAAAACGGTATCCCCACGGATGTGGACAATACCTGAAAAAACCAATAAGATTTTCTCATAAAGGAAAATCATAAAAAAATATAACTTAAAGGAGATAATTGCCGATATGAAAGCAAGATTACCACAGGGTATGGGCGGCGGCGCTCAGAATATGAACGGAATGATCAAGCAGGCTCAGAAAATGCAGTCTCAGATCACGGAGCTTCAGGAAGAGATCGAAAAAAGAGAATTCACCGCAACAACAGGCGGCGGAATGGTTACGGTTAAGATGAACGGCGCAAAGGAAGTGCTTTCTCTTGAAATAAAACCCGAAGTCGTCGATCCGAATGATGTCGAAATGCTTGAGGATCTCGTCATCAGCGCGTTCAACGAATGTGTAAAGAACATCAGCAGCACCTCCGAAGAAGAAATAGGCGCTATCACGGGCGGAATCTCTTTCCCCGGACTTTTCTGATATGGCGGAAAGCACAGCTTTGCCGCTTGTCCTGTTGGCGGAGCAGTTTGCAAAGCTCCCCGGTATCGGAATGAAATCCGCCACAAGACTTGCTTACCATATAATGGGGATGAGCGGCGACGATGTAAGAGAATTCTGTACGGCAATAATGAATGCTCATGAAAATGTTCATATGTGCCGCGACTGCATGAATTTTACCGAGAACGATATCTGCTCCGTATGTGAAGACGCCTCGCGCGACCGCGGCATTATCTGCGTGGTCGAAAGTCCGAAGGACATTACCGCATTTGAACGCACAAGAGAATATAACGGCGTATATCATGTACTCCACGGGCTTATCTCGCCGATGGACAGGATAACTCCGGATATGCTGAAGATCAGGGAGCTTCTCGACAGAGTGCACAAGGGAAACGTTTCCGAGATAATCATGGCGCTCAATCCCACTGTCGAAGGGGACGCGACCTCGATGTATCTTTCGGGGCTTATCAAGCCTTTGGGAGTTAAGGTCACGAGAATAGCCTTCGGGCTTCCTGTGGGAGGAACTCTCGAATATGCCGATGAGGTGACATTGTACCGCGCTCTCGAAAACCGAAGCGAAATGTAATTTATAGATCGGAATCCGAAGCTCCTTCGGTTTCCGATTTTATCTTTTACAAAAAATTCATATTTTTTTTCAAAAAACTCTTGACAAAATTGTTTTTGTATGATATAATTTAATAGTCGTTGAAAATTGAATAAATAAAATTATGCGAGTGTAGTTCAATGGTAGAATTCCAGCCTTCCAAGCTGGCCGCGTGGGTTCGATTCCCATCACCCGCTCCATATGCGCCTGTAGCTCAGGTGGAT
>CAZCUQ010000160.1:0-493 GCA_964501705.1 uncultured Ruminococcus sp.
AATTTTCATTAGAATACGTCACTGCCCGCGAATGAATATAATCTGCGGCATATTAATTTTGAATCCCGGAATCGGTTTCCGAGGGGGTCTGATGAATTTCTGCGAAATTTTTCAAACCTTCTCATTTCCTTTAGTTATCTGTTACGGTTGAAAATACGCCCGAAAAGGTATCGGACGTATTTTTAACCGCACGGATATACTGATATATCCGACGGTCACGGATTACTTGATAACGTAAGTTCCTGCTTCCGTAACGGTAATAACAGGATATCCGTTCTCGTCAAGTTCCACAGGGCCGAGATCCTTGCCGTTGCAGTAAACGTGAGCCTTTGCAAGCTTTTTAGCGGGCATTTTGCAGGAAGTGATCGTGATTTTGACTTCACAGCCGAACTCTTTCTTTCCGCTGCCTATCTTTATCTTGGTCTGCGTTTTTAAGTTTGAAACGCTTGCGGAAAGATCAAGTTTGCTTGTTTTGGTAATTGTTGCGGGATCA
>CAZCUQ010000160.1:503-3022 GCA_964501705.1 uncultured Ruminococcus sp.
GTTTCGGCGAAACAATTTCTAAAACAGCGTCGCCTTTGGAAAGTTCCTTCAATACAGACGGAGTAATAACAAGGTTTTTGGTTGATTTTACTTCAACCTTAGCTGTTTTTCCATCAGATTCAGAAACAGCATTTTCAATGGTCTCGGGATTTTTTTCCGATTCGTCTTCATTTGCTTCCGAAGAGCCGCCGGAAGAGCCTCCGCTCGTACCGCCTGAGCTGTCGCCCGAATTATTCACAGCATTCTCAATTTCATCAGTCGTAGCCGATGTTTCCTGGGATGTGCTGCCGGAATATCCGGGATCCTGTGCATAATCGGCAGCACTTACCGCAGAAACAGCCGAGGCAGTCATTACAACAGCAATCACCGCGCTAATAAGCTTTCTTTTTCTGTTATTCATAACAGATTCCTCCTCCTTTCAGAAAAAATTTATAATTAACACCTTTTTGGGGTGTAATTACCTTTTCTTTTGTTTGTGGCAATAACTCCCGCCGCATACGATAAAACGCATACCGCGGCGCATATCACCGAAGAAATGATATGAGAATTTTCTTTCGCTTCCGAAGTGAAAACCCGCAAAGGAGAATTCACGATCAGGGCGCAGAATTCAGAAATAACATACATTATTACGCTCATACGAAATACTCTCGGTCCGTCATTGGCAAGAAATACCGCCAGTTCGGGGAGCATGAAAAATAATACGGCAAAAATCGGAAAAGCGAAGCTTTTCTTCAAACCGTTTTTAAATGAAAGAACGATCCATGTCGCCGCAAAGAGCAAAAACACAAAATAATTCCATATTTCCATAAACGGCGCGGGCATATACTTTTCATATCCGAAAGACATAAGCGCATAGGATATTAAAAATGCGGCAAACATATCCTCAAAAGCAGCGGTGCCGCATCTGATGTTCAATGAAATTTTTTTTTGCGGAGGTTTCATTCTTTCGGAAGTCATTAATTTATCTCCAATCCATCGATTATAATTTCCTCGTCTTCTTCATTATCGCCGTCGAATTCCTCGTCTTCATCGTCAATAAAGTCCTCATCTTCATCGTCAATAAATTCCTCATCCTCTTCCGCAGCTTTTCTTTCGACGAATATGTCATAGGGCCGGTTAAACTGACTGACATACGGAACGACCCCGTTATAATTATTCAGAAGAAGGATCGTAAGGCTTACGATTGAAAACGCGGAAACTGCCGCATAGGACAATATCTGAAATGATTTTTTCTTTTTTTCGGCGAAATAATCTCCCATAGCCGATACTGTATCCGGGAGCAGAAAAAGAACTGCGGGAATACAGGTAAGAAGCGCAAATCTTGAAAGGATCGCGTGTCTTGTTCCCATTGCTTCAAATATTACCGTGAACATCATACAATTTATGTAAACCGCGTTATGCGGATTTTTTTCAATTATTCTTTTTTTAAAAGCGTAACATAAGAGAAGCAGTATTCCGAAGATTATCGTATATCTCGGAGAAAGACCGATTGACGCTTCGGGACTTAAGTCGGGATCGTATCCTCTGTACATAAAGAAATTTTCAACGAAAACCTTCATCAGAGAATGGGAAAACACGCAAAATATGATCGTTCCCGCAGTCATTATTCCGAGATATTTCCACGAAGGCTTTATGATCAAAAAGAAATACAGAGCCGCCATCAGAAGAGCCGACCAGTGAAACGCTGAAGCGGAAATTACCAGAATGAAAAACATGGGATAATTCTTTTTACAAACATATTTCATCGCGTAAGCAACTGTCAAAGCAGCAATGAACTGCCGTAAAAAGCAAAGGGAATTAAAGAATATTCCGAAGCAGACAAATGCGCAGACGCTTATCCACGGTTTCGGAGAGAATTTGTAAATAAGACAAAACACAGCGGAATAATTAATTATTGAAGAAATAATAAATACTCCGTAATATTTTTCAAACCCGAGATTTAAGATGTACAGCGGAAGAAGGAAACCTTTTTCCATGCGGTTGACCGAAACATCGTCAAGATCACAGTACAGAAGATTCTGATAAGCTCCGCCGTAAGAATTGTAGTCGTATCCGACCTCAAAACGAACTGCGGAAACAAAAGTAAACAGCAGCCCAAAAAGCACGCAGTACACTATCTTGCCCCATTTACCGCATTTCTCGGAACATAGGGGAATCCCGAAGAGCGCCGAGGCTGCGGGAAGGATATAATATAATGTCATATAAGCGGCCGCCTTTCGTAAGATTTACGCCTGTTCCTTGTTGCGGGTTCCCTTGAGTTCAGTCCCGATTTTTTTGCTGCTTTTAATATTCGGCTTATTTTTCTCATGCTTTTCGTCATTTTTATTGCTCGCGTAGGAATAGCCGTACTTATATCCGTATTTTGAATAAGAGTATTTCTTTCCGTATCCGCCTGATTTTTCGGGACGGCAGAATGTTTTGATAAATCCGAGAGTTTTTCCTTTTGCGAGAGCGATCTTATCAAGCGCCGACTGAATATCGGGGTGAGTAGTCACGCCTTCCCTTATAATAACCACAAG
>CAZCUQ010000161.1:0-3014 GCA_964501705.1 uncultured Ruminococcus sp.
TCTAATATCTTCAAGCCGCATTTAGCAGATTTAAGCGACAAACAAGCGACAAGCGGCAAAGCGTGAACCGAAAGACCGCTGTTATATGACAACATTCCCATACTAATGCTGTTTGTCTGCAATCCGCGATGTTACGTGCGTTGTGTGATATTTTCGACCCGGAAAAGTGATAAAGTCGGGTAAAGTCGGGCGGGGGAGGGATTGACAGCGCGAATTTAATGTGGTATAATATATTTAGGAATCAGGCAGTTATCGGGTCAGATTACGATAACATATTGACAGCGCTTTTTGTCAGCTGCGGCATACTTGCGGCTTTATTGACGCACAGCGGTGAATAATTATGAATATTTTTGCGGGGGATAATGATAATACCGTTTCTCGGAACGATACTTTTCGCCGCAGGTTTTACCGCTGTGATAACATTTGATACGGCGCCGGGATAATTGCCGTGAACGGAGGAAAAAGACATGGAAAGTTACGATGAAGAATTCAAGAAGATAGTTAGGCCGCATTTTGAAAGCGGAAGAAAAATCCGCAGCCTGGCTGAGAAATTCCATGTGTCGGTGAACGGCATAATCTGCCGGATAAAGAAATGCCGCGAAGATTGCGAAAAAAATCCTGCTGCAAAGGAAGAATACGATCTCATGAAGGAAAATGAATTCTTAAAAAAAAGCGGCGGCATTCTTCGCGGGGGAAATCAATCGGCAGCATATCGATTCACAGATGAAAACTCAGAAACCATAGGAGTTCGCGGGCTTCTGAAAAAATTCGGATTTTGCCCGAGCGCCTATTACAATTACCGCAAATTATGAATATTGCACTTATTCTTTCCGGCGGCACAGGTACACGTCTGGGAGCCGATATTCCGAAGCAATATATAAAGGTAGGCGGAAAGCCGATTATCGAGTATTGTCTTGAAACATTTGCCGCACATCATATGATCAATGGAATCCGAATAGTTGCGGATAAGGCATGGCATGGATTTATTTCGGATAGAGTACAGTCAGATAAATTCAAAGGCTTTTCCGCTCCGGGAGAAAACCGTCAGATGTCAATTTATAACGGACTTACAGATATAATGAGGTATGCGTGTGAGAACGATTATGTCATTATTCATGACGCGGCGCGTCCCCTGCTTTCGGACGAAATGATAACAAAATGTCTTGAAGCCGCACATGAGCATGACGGTTCTTTACCCGTTCTGCCGATGAAAGACACCGTTTATTTCAGCGAAAGCGGCAGTATGGTTTCGGGACTTCTTGACAGAAACAAAATATTTGCCGGACAAGCTCCCGAAGCTTTTATTTTGGGAAAATATTACGAAGCAAATAAGGCTCTTTTGCCCGAAAAAATACTAAATATCAACGGTTCTGCGGAACCTGCGATAATGGCGGGAATGGACATAGCTATGATAAATGGCGATGAAAACAACTTCAAGATCACAACAAAAGCCGATCTTGAGCGTTTTGAAGAAATAATAAGAAACAGGTGAAAATATGAAAGCATGGGTTCTTCATGGACAGGGAGATATTCGCTGCGAGGAGTTTGAAAAGCCTTCCGCAGCGGCGGGAGAAGTTCTTGTAAAGGTAAAAGCGGCAGGTATCTGCGGCTCGGACATTCCCCGTGTTTACAATGGCGGAGCATATTTTTATCCGCTTATTCCGGGACATGAATTTTCCGGAGATGTAGTTGAAGCGGGCAAAAATACAGACATCAAATGGTTGAATAAGCGTGTGGGAATATTCCCTCTCATACCGTGCAGAGAGTGTATTCCCTGTCAGAAAAAACAGTTTGAGATGTGCAAACATTACAGCTATATAGGTTCAAGGAGAAACGGCGCATTTGCGGAATATGTTGCTGTTCCCGAAAGAAATCTCATTGAGCTTCCGGATAATGTGAGCTTTGAAGAAGCCGCAATGACAGAACCCATGGCTGTTGCTGTTCATGCTATCAGAAGAATTTCGCCAACGCGAAACGATACGGTTTGTATCTGCGGAATGGGAACGATAGGAACGTTTATTCTTATGTTTCTGATTGAAAAGGGGATAGAGAATATTCTCGTTATCGGAAATAAGGAATTTCAGAAAAAAACAATTGTGAAAATGGGAATCCCTGTCGGGAATTACTGTGATTCAAAAAAAGAAAATGTTGACAAGTGGCTGAAAGAAAAAACAAGCGGACTCGGTGCGGATGTTTTCTTTGAATGCGTCGGCAAGAACGAAACTGTCAATCAGGCCATAAACAACACCGCGGCAGGCGGAAAAGTAATGCTTGTGGGAAATCCGTACTCTGATATTAATATGGATAAGCCTACATATTGGAAAATTCTCCGTAATCAGATAACTGTTACAGGCTCGTGGAATTCATCGTTCACAGAGGATAAAAATGATGACTGGAATTATGTTATGCGAAAACTTTCAGAGAAAAAAATTGATCCCGCAAAACTTATTTCTCACAGGTTTGATATGGAATCACTTGAAAGCGGACTGCTTATTATGAAGAATAAGTCGGAGGATTATATTAAAATTATGATGACAATTTAAAACAAAATCGTAACCGATTCTTGTCCGCTTTTATCGTTTTCGGAAATTAATACCCACTTTTTTACGTACAATGAATTATAAAACATTTAAAGCTGTGTAAAAATCCGCTGAGCCTTTTGCCGGATTTACTGACGGCGGCACGGTTATGGCAAGACGGCAATGCGGCAGAAAACGGCGGAATTTATCTGAAAGTTATCAGGAAAAACGGAGTCCCCCCAAAAAACCGAAAACAATTGATGTTGAAAAAATTACAAATCTAATCTCACACTCTTCTGATTAAATTCTGACGCGAATATGGGTAAAAACCGCTCCGTAGGAAAGTACATTTCCTGCGGAGCGGTTAATTATTAAGTTAAACTGTTAATTTGCGGTCGCTGTAATTACTTATCGGCAATAACGTCAACACCGGGGAGAACCTTGCCTTCGAGATATTCAAGAGAAGCTCCGCCGCCTGTGGAGATGTGAGTCATC
>CAZCUQ010000162.1:0-2952 GCA_964501705.1 uncultured Ruminococcus sp.
GTTACAACTAATATGAAGTAATCGGAGGTTATTGCGGAAACGATAAGAGTAATTTTAAATGATAACGTAATTGAAGCTAAAGGCGGAAACGGTAAGAAGAACAACATATAAGAAGTATGTTGAATCGTAATAAGCAATTGGCACACAAATAACCTATTAATCATATAGGAATTATGTATAAATCTACAAAAAAATTTTCTTACTATTGACAAAAGCAAAAGTTTAGTGTATAACTATAATATACTGAATCTATCAAAGAAATGTGAATTGAGAAAGGCGAGTAATATGCATATTCTGAAAAACCATTTTCGAGGAGAACACTTCGGAGGCATGGCATATTGTTGAAACTCATATCAGTTTGTTCGGAAAAAAATAGATATAATTGAAATGAGGTTTACATATATGAAAAAAAATATTTTATCGCTAACTCTCGCATCCGTACTTTCCGCGTCCGTCCTTCTTGCAGGCTGCGGAGCGGATAATGCCGAAAACGCTTCGGAAGAAGCTTCAAAGGCAGAAACCGTTACGCTTACAAACGTTTCCTACGACCCCACAAGAGAGCTTTATGCGGCATACAACGAACTGTTCGCGGCACACTGGAAAGAACTTAAAGGTCAGGATGTCGAAATCACCCAATCACACGGCGGTTCGGGAAAACAGGCGCTTGAAGTGGCAAACGGACTTGAAGCCGATGTTGTTACCCTCGCCCTTGAATACGATGTTAAGGCAGTGCAGGACGCGGGTCTTATCGAGGATGGCTGGATAAACGAATTCGATAAGGACAGCGCCCCTTACACATCAACCATAGTTTTTCTCGTTCGCAAGGGAAATCCCAAGAATATTAACGACTGGGGCGATCTTGTAAATGAGGGAGTGGGCGTTATCACTCCCAATCCCAAGACATCGGGCGGCGCAAGATGGAATTACCTTGCGGCATGGGCGTATGCGGACAATCTTTATGACGGGGACGAAGAACAAATAAAGGAATTTATCAAGAAACTGTATCAGAATGTTCTTGTCCTTGATTCGGGAGCAAGAGGCGCAACGACCACTTTCGTTGAAAACGGTCAGGGAGACGTCCTTATTGCGTGGGAAAACGAAGCGTATCTTTCCATACAGGATTATCCCGATGATTACGAGATAATTACTCCGAGCATAAGCATTCTCGCACAGCCGTCTGTGGCTATCGTTGACGCTGTCGTTGACAAGAGAGGAACAAGAGAAGTCGCAACGGAATACTTAAGCTACCTCTATTCCGACGAAGCGCAGCGTATCGCGGGCAACAATTATTACCGACCCTCAAATCCCGATATCCTTGCCGAGTTTTCAGACACATTCAACCTTGACATAAACCTTGTTACCATCAATGATTTCGGCGGCTGGGACGCGGCTCAGGAAAAACACTTCGCGGACGGCGGAGTATTTGACGAAATCTACGAGGAATGATAAAAAGACTGCAACGGAGCGATAGTAATGAAAAAAAAGACCGTCAGAGTTATCCCCATGTTCGGACTGTCAATGGGAGTTACCCTTGCAATGCTCAGCATTATTGTGATTATCCCGCTGGCGTCGCTGGTGGTATTCACATCGCAGATGAGCTTTTCGGACGTTGTCAAAACAATTACAAGAGCAAGAGTACTTGCAAGCTTTCGGGTAAGCTTCGGTACGGCGTTTGTGGCATCCGCCATAAATGCCGTTATGGGAGTTATACTTGCGTGGGTTCTCGTAAGATATGATTTTCCGGGCAAGAGGATACTTGACGGCATGATCGAACTGCCCTTTGCGCTGCCTACTGCGGTGGCGGGCATTTCGCTTACGTCTCTTACGTCTGATAACGGACTTGTGGGGAGCTTTTTTGCAAGGTTCGGAATAAAGATCGCATATACAAGGGTAGGCATTACCGTGGCGCTTGTTTTTATCGGCATACCTTTCGTGGTAAGAGCGGTTCAGCCTGTGCTTGAAAAGCTTGATCCTTCCCTTGAGGAAGCGGCGGGAGTTATGGGAGCCGACCGTTCAAGGATATTCCGTCAGGTCATATTTCCCGAACTTGCTCCCGCTGTTTTCACGGGCTTCGGACTTGCTTTCGGCAGATGCCTCGGCGAATACGGCAGCGTTGTTTTCATTGCGGGAAACAAACCCTATGAAACGGAGATCGCTCCGCTGATAATAATGTCGGAGCTTCAGGAATACGATTACTCCAGCGCGACTGCCATAGCGCTTGTGATGCTTATAGCGGCATTTCTTATTCTCTTTCTTGTAAATCTTATTCAGGCAAGAAGCACAAAAATTCTGGGAAGGTGAGCATATGCACAAGGAAACGATCGGCTCAAAGGCGGTCAGATTCCTGCTTATAGGGATAAGCGTACTGTTTGTATTCATGATGCTTGTGCTGCCGCTTATAACTGTCATAACGGAATCACTCAGAAACGGATGGCAGGCCTACATTGAGGCGGTAACGGATGAATACACGGTTAAGGCTGTACAGCTGACTCTTTTTGCAACTGTCTGCGCGGTCATATTCAATACTGTTTTCGGACTGTTTGCGGCGTGGCTGATCACCAGGTTCAGATTTAAGGGAAAGAAGCTGCTTACAACTCTTATAGATGTTCCCGTGACGGTATCGCCCATAATCGCAGGTCTGATATTCGTGCTGACATTCGGCAGACAAAGCCCAATCTATCCCGTTTTGCAGGAGCTGGACATACAGATAGTATTTGCAGTGCCGGGAATAATCCTTGCGACGATATTTGTAACATTTCCGTTCGTCTCCCGCGAGCTTATACCGGTACTTGAAGCGCAGGGTACAGACGAGGAGGAAGCGGCGGCTCTCATGGGCGCAAACGGTCTTACGATCTTTTCAAAGATAACGTTTCCTCATATAAAATGGGCGTTTCTTTACGGCGTTGTTCTCTGTACGGCGAGAGCAATGGGAGAATTCGGCGCAGTCTCCGT
>CAZCUQ010000163.1:0-2859 GCA_964501705.1 uncultured Ruminococcus sp.
GCTTGTCGGAGATACCTGCTACGCTTCGGAAATAGAAAGATCAATCGGACCGATGGAAAATATCAAGCCTTATCTGACGGCGGCTATCGGAGGTATAATAGATAAATTCAGAATACGCGGAGAGGAGTTTCCCGATGTCACTTAAATTTATTATCGGAGAAATAGGCAGCGGAAAAACCTATGCCGCTGCAAAAGAAATAAAAGCGCTGTCCGAAAAGAATAAACCCGTAACACTTATTGTTCCCGAACAATATTCCTCCGAGGCGGAGCATAAGCTTTACGGATTTCTCGGGATCTCATTGTTCAACAAGGTAAAAGTCGAGACATTTACAAGAATAAAGGATAAAATATTTTGCTCTTCTGTCTGCAATAAAGGGGAGCTTCCCGATGAGGCGGCTAAGACAGCCGTTATGTACGCGGTTAAAAAAGAACTTTCAAGGGAAGATATGCCGTTTTTTAAAAACAGGATAAACAGTCCGTCGTTTACTCTTTCCGCCTTGAAAATAGTCAGAGAGCTTGAAATGAACGGTATCGAACCGTGTTCTCTTTTATCCGATAAGATCGAGGATAATATTCTTGCGGGAAAGATCCGCGATATAGTTACTTTATGCGAAAGCTACAATGAAAAGCTTATTGAGTGCGGCTACACAAACGCTCTTTCCGATGGGATGAAAGCTGCGGAAATTGCGGAAGAAACAGGCTTTTTCAAGGACGAATACATTTTTATAGATGAATTCAAAAGCTTTACGGCGGATGAACTTCGTCTTATCGACGCCATGATATCTCAGGGGAATCTCACGGTGTGTATGCCTGCGCCGAATAAATCTCCCGTTTATTCTCCCGTTTTTTCATCGGTAAATGAAACGGTCTCCCGGATAAATAAGAACGGTTATGCGGAGTTTGTCACGGCTGACAGCGAAAACGACCGCTTTGAAAAAGCGCCCGATATAAGATATATCGGCAGGAATATCCTCCGTGCGGCAAGGACCGAAAAAATAATATCGGAAAATATCATAACGGCTTACTCTTCGGATATGCTGTCGGAATGTGACTATATCTGTGCGGAGATCAGCCGTCTTGTGCGAACGGGAAAGTACAAATACAAGGATTTCGCGGTTTTGTCAAGAGATTTTGAAAGCTACAGGGCGATTCTCGAAACGGCTTTTATCCGTTATGAGATCCCGTATTTCATGGATATGACAAGCTCTGCGGGAAACGAACCTCTTATCGTTTTTACACAGGCTCTGCTCGAAGCCGCAAATTCGGAAAAAATAAGCGTCGAAATTTTTCTTAAATTATTGAAAACCGGCTTCACCGATACCGACGAAGCGGATATTTCCGAGATCGAAAAATATTACGTAAAGCACGGGATAAAAAGAATAAAACTTTCCGAAAGAACGCCCGCTCCCGAGGAAAGTGAGAGTGCTCCGAACGAGGATATTTTGTATAAAATAAATATGATACAAAATAAAGTTCTTTTTCCCGTGATGTCTTTTTCGGAAGCTGTAAGCGGCAGTCATACGCTGCGTGAATTCACTGAGGAATTCTGTAAATTACTAAACAGCTTTGATCTTGCGGAAGTTTCGGTCAGGGGTTTTTCGGAGGAATCCAAGGAGGGACGCGACGCTTACCGCATAAAGAAAATTCTCGGAAAAACCCTTGTCGGCATAAGCGAGATACACCTTGCGGCGGGAGCGGATAATTTCACCTTAAAAGAATACCGCGAGCTTTTCGGGAGCATTATTTCCGAAGAGAAAATATCCGCTCCCGCGCACGCGTTAAACGGCGTAACGGCGGCTTCATCGGACAGAGCGAGGCTAAGTTCCCCGAAGGTTGTTTTCATTATGGGAGCAAACGAGGGGTTCTTTCCGTTTAAAGTAAGCGGGAGCGGAGTCTTTACCGAAAGAGAGCTTGAAACGCTTGAAAATACTCTCGGACTGCGCTTTAACGAAAGAATAGGAAGAATGGCTGCGGAAGAAAACTTCATTGCCGTAAGCTCCGTCTCTGCGCCCTCGGAAAAGCTTTATATAACGTATTCTCTTTCGGATATATCGGGGAAATCGAAATATCCGTCCGATCTCTGCGAATGTATAGAAAAAATCTGCGATATAAAGGCTGTTGATATCTCTGAAAAAAGCGCGGATTTTTTCATCACAAACGAAAATACCGCAAGGTATCAGTATGTAAAAAATCTTCATAAGAGAAAAACTCTTGAGGGCGGAAAGCTTTCGGCGGCTGTAAAGATATACGGCGAAGATTTTAAACTGTTCGCGCAAAAAGCTTACGGAATATGCGAAAGGATACGTTCGGAAAGAATCCTTGACGTTAAAATTTCCGAGGAAAACGCCGAGAGGATCTTTCTGTCAAATGAAAAATATCTCGGTATATCTCCCACGGGTCTTGAAACATACGCAAAATGTCCGTTTATGTTTTTCTGCGGAAACGGACTTAAATTAAAGCTTACAAAGCCGCATGAGTTTATAAGCAGCGTCAGGGGAAATGTTATTCATAATGCGCTCAGCGAAATTCTTGAAGAAATATTAAAAAGTTCCGAGGAAAATAAGCTTACTTTCCACGAATATTTTTCTTCGCTTTCTGACGAAGATATCTCGACTCTCGTTGAAAAAAACATCAGCGACTACTATGAAAAAACATTTAAAAGCGCGGGTTATGAATCGTCTCCGTCCTTTGACAAGGCTTATTTCAGGGAAAAGGACGAGATAAACGAAATAATTCTTCATTTACGTGACGAGTTTTCTCCCGAAAATTCAAAGTTCGTTCCGTCGGGATTTGAAGTCGTTATGGGAAAAACAAGCATCGGTGAAAACAACAGGATCAGTGCGTGGAGAGTGGATTTTT
>CAZCUQ010000164.1:0-2850 GCA_964501705.1 uncultured Ruminococcus sp.
CAGAGTGACTTTCAACGAGATCACAAAAACGGGCGTTGAAGAGGGAATGAAACACCCCAGAGCCATAGATATGGATCTGGTAAACGCACAGCAGGCAAGAAGACTTCTCGACAGAATAGTCGGATATAAGCTTTCGCCTTTCCTCTGGAAAAAGGTCAGAAGAAACCTCTCCGCGGGAAGAGTTCAGTCCGTTGCGGTACGTATGATAGTTGACCGCGAAAATCAGATACGCGCGTTCAAACCGGAGGAATACTGGTCGATTGAAGCAAAAATGACCGCTCCCTCATCAAAAAAGCAGTTTGAAGCGGTATTTACGGGTATTAACGGAAATAAAACCGTTCTTCATTCCGAAGAAGAAACAAAGAGTGTCTTAAAGATGCTCGAAGGCGCGGAATATAAAGTCACGGAGATAAAAAAATCCGTAAGAAGAAAATCCCCCTCTCCCCCGTTCACGACCTCCACATTGCAGCAGGAAGCCTCCAAAAAGCTTTCATTTGCCACCTCAAAGACAATGAAGGTCGCTCAGACTCTTTACGAGGGCGTAGATATCGAGGGAATGGGCGCGGTCGGTCTTATCACGTATATGAGAACCGACAGTCTCCGTGTTTCCAACGAGGCAAGAGCGGAGGCATACAAATACATTGAAAATGCTTACGGTAAAAATTACATTCCCGCTTCTCCGAAAATATATAAATCAAAGGCTAACGCACAGGACGCTCACGAAGCGATACGTCCGTCCACGCCGTCGATCACTCCCGAAAGCATAAGGGAAAGTCTTTCTCCCGAACAGTACAAACTGTATAAGCTTATATGGGAAAGATTTATAGCAAGCCAGATGACGGGCGCTCTTCTGGATACCGTTTCGGCGGATATCGAAGCTAACGGCTGCAATTTCAAGGCTACGGGCTTCTCGGTAAAGTTTGACGGATTCACCGTGCTTTACGAGGAATCAAAGGACGAAGAGGAAGGAAAGGTTCTCCCTCCGCTTAATAAGGAAGATGTTCTCAGACTCAAAAATATTGAGGGAAAACAGCATTTCACACAGCCTCCCGCAAGATACACCGAAGCCTCGTTCATAAAGGCACTTGAGGAAAACGGGATAGGCAGACCGTCTACCTACGCTCCCACAATATCCACGATAATCAACCGCTTTTACGTCGAAAAGGAAGGAAAACAGCTTAAACCCACGTCTCTCGGAGAAGTTACCACCGATCTTATGAAAAACTGCTTTAAAAAGATAGTTGACCCCAAATTCACCGCACAGATGGAAAACGATCTCGATAAGGTCGAAACAGGCGAAGAAAACTGGGTGGATACTTTAAGAGTATTCTACACCGATTTCGAGGATACTCTTCAAAAAGCGGAAATCTCCATGGACGGAAAAAGAGTAAAGGTCCCCGACGAGGAAACCTCGGAAGTATGCGAAGTCTGCGGAAAACCCATGGTAATAAAGCTCGGCCGCTTCGGAAGATTTCTTGCCTGCACGGGTTTCCCCGAATGTACCAACACAAAAAAGATAGTCAAGGAAACAGGCGGAATATGCCCGAAATGCGGAAAAAAAGTTCTCCAGAAAAAATCCAAAAAGGGTAAGAAATATTTCGGCTGCGAGGATAATCCCACCTGCGATTTTATGACATGGGATACCCCCGTCTCGGATAAATGCCCGAAATGCGGCGACGGAACAACTCTCTTCAAAAAGGGCGGGAGAATGTTCTGCCTTAAAGAGGGCTGCGGATATGAGATAACTGTCAAGAAGGAAAAATAATATGGATAATAACGCTGCAGTCATAGGCGCGGGACTTGCGGGCTGTGAGGCCGCATGGCAGCTTGCGGCTCATAAAATTCATGTAAAGCTCTTTGAAATGAAACCGAAAAAATTTACTCCCGCGCACAAATATAAGGGACTGTGCGAGCTTGTCTGCTCAAACTCACTGAAAGCTGAAAGGATAGGCTCTGCGGCGGGACTTTTAAAGGAAGAAATGCGTCTTTTGGGTTCATTGACCGTTACGGCGGCTAAGGAAACCTCAGTTGCGGCGGGAGGCGCTCTCGCGGTGGACAGGGAGAAATTTTCCGATCTTGTAACAAAGAAAATCACTGAAAATCCGTATATTGAACTTATTTCTGAGGAAGTGACGTCAATTCCCCGCGGAAACGTCATAATCGCCGCGGGACCGCTCGCGTCGGACGCTCTCGCGGATGAAATACAAAAGCTCACAGGCGGATATTTAAGCTTTTACGACGCGGCGGCTCCCATAGTCACATATGATTCTCTCGATAAGGAAAAGGTTTTCTTCGCGGCAAGATATGACAGAGGAGGCGCGGACTATATCAACTGCCCTTTTACCAAAGAAGAATATCTTCGATTTTATGAGGAAATTATCCATGCCGAATCCGCTCCCCTGCATGAGTTCGATGTGAAAAAAAAGGACGGCTTCGCTGTTTACGAGGGCTGTATGCCTATCGAGGTGCTCGCAAAGCGCGGCGAGGAAACCATGCGCTACGGCGCGATGAAACCCGTCGGACTTACAGACCCCCGCACCGGAAAACGTCCCTATGCGGCAGTCCAGCTTCGTAAAGAAAATAATGACGGAACATTATATAACATAGTGGGATTTCAGACAAACTTAAAATTCGGTGAGCAGAAAAGAGTTTTTTCTCTTATTCCCGGACTTGAAAATGCAGAATTCGCAAGATACGGAGTAATGCACCGAAACAGCTTTTTAAATTCCCCGAAGCTTTTAAACGCGGATTTTTCCATGAAAGAAAGAGAAAATCTCTTTTTCGCGGGACAGATGTCTGGCGTTGAGGGATATATGGAATCCGCCGCTTCGGGAATAATAGCGGGACTGA
>CAZCUQ010000165.1:0-2847 GCA_964501705.1 uncultured Ruminococcus sp.
GAAATCGTTGCAGCGTTTTATCATACGTGTCACAGCGGGATCTCTGAAAAGACGCTGGAGTTTTCTTTCTTCGGGAGGATTACCCTTTTGCACCTCCGCTCCGCAGCTTGAAAGAGAATCCTCCGTATGCGATTTTGAAGAGCCTGTCGCTCCGCCGCAGCCGTCTCTTCCCGTTCTTCCGCCAAGAAGGATAACAACGTCTCCGGGTTCTGGCGTTTCTCTTATAACGTTTCCGGCGGGAGCCGCGCCTATGACCGCACCTATTTCAAGGCGTTTTGCGACATATCCGGGGTGATAAACCTCCGCGACATGACCTGTGGCAAGTCCTATCTGATTTCCGTAGGAGCTGTAGCCGTTTGCCGCTCCGACGGTGATCTTTCTCTGGGGAAGCTTTCCGTGGATAGTATCGTCAACGGGAACGAGAGGATTTGCCGCTCCCGTTACTCTCATAGCCTGATAAACATAGGAGCGTCCCGAAAGGGGATCTCTGATAGCTCCTCCGAGACACGTAGCCGCGCCGCCGAAGGGTTCTATTTCGGTGGGATGATTATGCGTTTCATTCTTGAACATCAAAAGCCAGTCCTCGGGTTTTCCGTCAACATCCACATTTATTTTTACGGAGCAGGCGTTTATTTCCTCGGATTCGTCGAGTCCGCGCAGAACGCCGTCCTTTTTGAGCTTCTTTGCGGCGATGGTGGCAATATCCATAAGAGTTACGGGTCTGTTGTCTCTTCCGAGTTCTTTTCTCACGTCAAGGTAGCTGTCGTAGGTTTTTCTGATATAATCGGCTTCTATATCGGCGTTGTCAATAACTGTCGAAAAGGTCGTATGACGGCAATGATCGGACCAATATGTATCGATCATTCTGATTTCAGTTATTGTGGGGTCGCGTTTCTCATCGTTTCTGAAATAATCGCGGCAGAATTTTATATCGTCAAGATCCATGGCAAGACGGTAATCCTCAATAAATTTCATAAGACCCTGTTCGTCGAGAAGAGTAAATCCGTCAAGAGTCTTTACTTCCGTGGGGATATCGTATTTAACCTCAAGAGTATCCTTTTTTTCAAGGGAAGCCTCTCTGCTTTCAACGGGGTTTACGATATATTTTCTGATTTTTTCAAAGGTACTGTCGGAAATTTTTCCCTCCAGGATATAGATCCTCGCGTTTTTTACAGTGCAGCGCTCGCCTCCCGTGAGTATCTGTATGCACTGCTCGCAGGAATCCGCGCGCTGGTCGAACTGTCCCGGAAGAAACTCGACCGCAAAAATTCTTTCGTCCTCGGAAATTTCGGGAAGCTCCGCGTATGTCACATCAACGGCAGGCTCCGAAAAAACCGTGTTTTTCGCAAGTTCAAAATTTTCCTTCGTAATTCCCTCCGCGTCGTAGCGGTTTAAGATCCTCACGTTCTGAAGTCCCTCAACACGAAGAGCGGTACGCAGATCGTAAAGCACCGATTTGGCGAGAACCGCGTATTCGGGTTTCTTTTCGACATAAATGCGATAAACTGACATCTGAAAAACGCCCCTTTTATTAATTTATTCACAGACTTCGCCGTCCTCGATATGACCGATACAGCAGCCGTCCTCTATCTTATTTATTGTAACATAAAAAATCGAATTACGCAAACTTTTATTTGAATTTTTTGTTAAAGTTTTGATAAGAATATAATTCGGAGTAAATCCCCGATGAAATCCGTCGTTTTTTTCGCGTTCAAAAAGCACGGGGAAAGTCTTTCCTATGTTTTCTTCAAGAAATTTCCGTCTCATTTCCTTTGAAAGCGCGGTCATTTTTTCGGCTCTTTGACGCTTTATGGCATTATCGACATGAAAAGGCATTTTTTCGGCGCGTGTACCCGCTCTTACGGAATACGGAAAAACGTGCATATCGGAAAATCCTATTTTCTTTGCAAATTCATAGCTTTGTGAAAAATCCTCCTCTGTCTCGCCGGGAAAGCCCGTCATAATATCCGTTGTTATCGAAGCGTCCTTAAATTTATCCCTGATCTTTCGTACAAGAAGATAGTATTCATCCGTCGTATATCGGCGGTTCATGGCTTTCAGAATTTTATCCGAGCCGCTCTGGAGCGAAATATGAAACGACGGGCAAAGCTTCGGTACGCCGCAGAGCTTCGATATCTCCGTATCCGTGAGCATTTCGGGTTCAAGCGAGCTGAGACGTATCCTTTTCACGCCATTTATTTCTCCGATCATTTCCGCGGCATCGGCAAGCGTCAGACCGTATTCCATTCCGTAAAACGCAAGATTTATCCCGGTAAGAACAAATTCGGAATATCCCGCAAGAACAAGTCGCTTTACCTCGGAAAGCAGAGAATCCACAGGCTTTGAGCGTATTCTTCCTCTCGAAAAAGGGATCATGCAGTAGGAACAAAATCTGTCGCAGCCGTCCTCTATTTTCAGAAAAGCCCTCGTGTGACCTTTCAGGGAGGAGCAGGTGATATCTTCGTATTTATCGTCTTTTCCGTATTCCGGAATGGAAACGATACGCTTTTTTTCTTTTAAATATTCTTCGACGAGAGCGGGAAGTTCCCGTCTGTTTTTGGTTCCCGTGACAATATCCGCTTCGGGCAGAAGCTTTTCAGCCGCAGGAGACGCCTGAGGATAGCACCCCGACATAACAATTACGGAATCCGGGCATATCCTGCGAAGATGTCTGAGAGCCTGTCCCGCCTTATTATCGCTCTCACCCGTGACCGTGCAGGAATTTATCACGCATATGTCCGCTTCGTTCGGATCATCCGTAACAACATATCCGTTTTTTTCAAATAATTGTTCCATTGCCGCCGTCTCATACTGATTGACCTTGCAGCCGAAGGTCTGAAAATATAT
>CAZCUQ010000166.1:0-2828 GCA_964501705.1 uncultured Ruminococcus sp.
ACATAAAAGCCATTGACTTTTTGTTAATATCTTGCTATAATGATAATAAGGGAAATTAATCCTATTCGGAAAGGAGACGATTTTATGAAGAAATTTATTGTTACTATCGCCAGAGAACACGGTTCGGGAGGAAGAATCATCGGAAAGAAGGTCTCCGAAAAGCTTGGTATACAATTCTACGACCGTGAGCTTATCGCTCTCACCGCAAAGCAGACGGGTCTTTCCGAAGCGTTTATCAACGATATAGAAGATCAGAAGCCGTCAAGTCTGCTTTACAGCCTTTATATGGGAACATATGTCCCCAATGTTTACGACGAGGCATATGTCGCTCAGGCAAATATCATCAGAAGTCTTGCTGAAAAGAGTTCCTGCGTTATTGTCGGCAGATGTGCGGATTATATTCTCAAGGATTTTGACAACTGCTATAACTTCTTCGTTCATGCGCCGATAGAAGCAAGAGCCAAGAGAATTACCGAGGAATACGGCGAGGAAGTAAAAGACCCTGTCGCGGCTGTCAAAAAATGGGACAAAAAGCGCGCGAGCTACTATAATTTCGTTACTCAGTCACAGTGGGGCAAGGCTCAGAACTATGATATGACTATCGACAGCACTATAGGTATGGATAATTCCGCCTCTCTTATCATCAGCTACTTGAAATCTGCGGGAATTGTTGAATAATTTTTTGGGCGGCATTGATTTTTTTCGGTGCCGCTTGGCTGATTTATCCCCAAAAACCGGTAATTTGGTGAAAAACTATGAAAAATTTACTGATTTGTAATTTTCCCTTGACGAAATGAAAAAAATGTTGTATAATAGTTTATAACGAATTTTTGGCTGACCGCACGGACCGGAAGATCACAGCGGTTTTGCCGCATAATAGATATTATTATGGAGGTTAATTATGAAAAACGTTTTGTTTGCCGCGTCGGAATGTGTTCCCTTCATCAAAACGGGCGGGCTTGCCGATGTCGTAGGAACGCTCCCGAAAATGTTTGATAAGGAAAAATACGATGTAAGAGTTATTATTCCCTATTACTCCTGTATTCCCGAAAAATTCAGGAATTCTTTCAGATATGTGACTCATTTCTATATGGAGCTGGGTCATCGCTTTGACAGCGTTCATGTGGGCATTATGGAATACGAGCTGGACGGCATCAAATTTTATTTCGTGGATAATGAGTTTTATTTCGGCGGCGACAAGCCTTACGCCGATACAAGAATGGATATCGAAAAGTTTACGTTTTTCTCAAAGGCTGTGCTTGCCATTCTTCCCGTTGTTGATTTCAAACCCGATATAATTCACTGCCATGACTGGCAGGCGGGTCTTATTCCCGTGTTCCTCAGAACGATCTATGCACAGAACAGCTTCTATTTCGGGACAAAAACCATAATGACCATCCATAATCTCCGTTTTCAGGGAATATGGGATATTGATACGTTCAAGTATCTCACCGCTCTGCCCGGATATATGTTCACTCCCGACAAGCTTGAATTCAAAAAGGACGCAAATATGTTAAAGGGCGGTCTCGTTTACGCCGATTACATTACTACGGTAAGCGACACCTATGCGGGAGAAATACAGACGGCTTACTATGGCGAGGGTCTTGACGGACTTTTGCGCGCGAGAAACAACTGTCTCTGCGGTATCGTCAACGGTATTGACTATGACGCTTATAACCCTTCAAAGGATAAGGATATACCTAAAAATTACAACAGCAAAACCTTTAAAAAGGCTAAGGCTCAGAATAAACTCGCTTTGCAGGAAGAAAAGGGTCTTGAAATCGATGAGGGAAAATTCGTTGTCTCCATTATCTCAAGACTTACCGACCAGAAAGGTCTTGACCTTGTAAAATGTATAATGGACAGGATCGTCGATGATTTCACGGAAGTCGTCGTTATCGGTACGGGTGAACGCAGATATGAGGATTTCTTCAGATACTGCGAGGACAGACACCGCGGAAGAGTTTCCTCAAATATTTTCTTCTCCGAGCAGTTTGCTCACAGAGTTTATGCGGCTTCGGACGCCGTTCTCGTTCCTTCGAGATTTGAACCTTGCGGTCTTACTCAGCTTATCGGAATGAGATACGGGACTCTCCCCATTGTCCGCGAAACGGGAGGACTTAAGGATACCGTAATTCCTTACAACGAGTACGACGGTACCGGCACGGGCTTTTCTTTTGCCAATTACAGCGCCGATGAGCTTCTTAACACCATAAACTACGCGAAGAAGATCTACTTTGAGGACAGAAAGGCTTGGGACGATATGGTCAGACGCGCTATGACATCGGATTACTCATGGGATAGCTCCGCAAAGAAATATTCCGAACTTTATGACAGAATAACATCATGGTACTGATGCGGATAAAGACACATCGGGGGTCGGCGGAAACGGAGACTTTTCATGAAAGGTTTCTGCTCCCCTCCGATGATATCGCTTTTTTGCGGCTGAAATGAAACTGCTTCCCGAATGGCTTTTCGGAGCGCTGATGCTTATTATTTCCGCTGCTGTCTTTAAGTTTTATTATTCCGCGTTTTTTATTAAGGATAATAAGAAACGGCTGTAAAATACTAACGGCGGTTCGCCGCGAAAGGGAGTTTATAAATGGTACTCAACGATATGAACGACCTCGTTATGTATGCCAGAGAGAAGAAAACCTCTGACATACATCTTAACGTAGGTTCTCCGACAATGTTCAGAATTCACGGCAGGCTTGAGCTTTGCGATCTCGCTCTTTCGGATGAACACGTTACATACCTTATCTATTCCATGTTTGATGAGGAAAAAAAGCGCATCTTTGAATCGGGAGAAGATCTTGATTTTGCTCTTG
>CAZCUQ010000167.1:0-2811 GCA_964501705.1 uncultured Ruminococcus sp.
TATGGTTCCCTCTTTGCCCCCTGAAGCTCCAAAGTTACAACAAATGATAACTAACTAAAAGCTAACGCGGAAACGGTAAGAGTAACTTCAAATGATAACTAAATTGAAGCTAAAGGCGGAAACAGTAAAAGTAACTTCAAATGATAATTAAATTGAAGTTATCACCCCACAAAAAAATATCAAATGAAAAGTAACAATTTGCAAAAAAATGAAAAAAGCGGTAACATTTTTGCCGAATAATTTTACAATATGGTTAAAATCGCGCAGTTTCACAAAAAAATTCCGCCTTCGTTCATAAAAAATGTGTATTTTACATATTGAATTGTTAATAAAATGCGGATATAATGAATTTAGTTTGAAGAAACTAATTTGCATATTTCAAAGAAATTAAAATGACCCCCGAAAGGAAATGATTTATGATAAAACCTCTCGGCTCTCATATAGACCTTTCTACCGATGAGGGCAAGGAAACCGAATTCTACGGCTTTATCTCGGATCTGCTGGAGGATGACGGGGTAAATCTGATGAAAAGCTTTACTCAGCACGGATTTACATCGACATTTCAGCATTGCCTGAATGTTTCTTATTATAATTACCTCGTATGCAAACTCTTTTCTCTTGATGCGAGAGCGGGAGCGCGCGCGGGTCTTCTGCATGACCTGTTCTTATATGACTGGCATACTCACAGAACCCCGGAGGGTGAACATAACCATGCTCTTTCTCATGCGGGAAAGGCTCTCGGCAACGCAAAAAGCAGATTCGAACTTACACCTGTCGAAGAGGATATTATAGAAAAACATATGTTTCCCGTAACACCCCGTCTCCCCAAATACAGGGAAACATGGGTCATTACATTTGTGGATAAATTCTGCGCTCTTTATGAAACGTGCGGGAATCTTGCCGTGCTTTTTTCGGGTTTCCGCAGGCTTCTCCCCGAGGGAAAAAACGTTCGCTGAATTGTTATATTCGGCTTGCTTTTACAGAGAAAACTTGAAAACCGTCTGCCGTTTCATCGTGAAACGACGGACGGTTTTTGATGTGACCGTTTTATCGAAACCGATTTGCAAAAAAATGTTTATCCGTTAATTTTCAACAGATCCGCATCGCTGTCCGCAGGCTTTGCGAAACAGCAACCGACGCTTAAAAACAAAGACACCCCGCCTCCCTATGTTCCCTCTTTGCCCCTGAAGGCAGGGAGTTACAATAAATGAAATCTTACATAATACATCAAATGTGAAAATTGATTTCCTCGACTTATAAGTTTAATATTACATAAAATTAACCGGCGTTTTTTTAAAATATCAAATGATGGTTACAATTATTACAAATCAGTAAAAATTACTTTTTTCACAAAAGAATTCTTGCAAACAAAAGCAGAATGTGTTATAATTTATAATGATACTATCCGACCGGAAACGGGTGAGGTGAAAAATTTGATCTATATTACCGGCGATACGCATATCCCTGTTGATATACAAAAACTCGACGAAAAACTGTTCCCCGAACAGCTCTCCATGACAAGAAACGATTACGTTATTGTCTGCGGAGATTTCGGCGGCGTGTGGGATCTGTCCGAAAGACACGCAAAATGGCTTGAAAGACTGAAAAAACTCCCCTTTACGCTCCTTTTCGCCGACGGCAACCATGAGAATTTCGATATGCTTGAGGCTTTCCCCGTCTTCGGATGGAACGGCGGAAAGGTACACTTTGTCGCCGATAACATCATTCACCTTATGCGCGGTCAGGTATTTATTATCGATAAAAAATGCTTCTTCGTAATGGGCGGAGGCTCTTCCCGCGATAAAATGTACAGAACCCCGCATGTTTCGTGGTGGGAAAGAGAAATGCCCTGCAAGAGCGAATACGATGAGGGACTTAAAAATCTCTCCGAGGTGGGCTTCGATGTGGATTATATAATAACACATACCGCTCCCCTCGAAATAATATCGGGATTCTTCGACTCCCCCGACGAGCGCCCCCTAAACGAATATCTCAGCTATGTAAGAGATACCGTCAGGTTTAAAAAATGGTTCTTCGGTCATGTCCACGCAGATATGGAAATAAATGATAAATTTGTCGCGCTTTACGACAGAATATACAACCTTGACGAAAACCGTATGCTTGAGGAACGCTGCAAGGGCTACGCTCAAGGAGGCTTTACGGAGCTTCCGATATCGTCGTGACTTATTAACCCACCGATATACTGTGTCAAATTCTTTTTGACGTGTGTATAATAAAAATTCTTATCAAGAGCTTAGGAGGACTATCAAACTATGGCAAGAAAAATGAAAACCATGGACGGCAACCACGCGGCTGCTTGGGCGTCATACCCTTTCACCGACGTAGCTGCCATCTACCCCATCACTCCTTCCTCGGTAATGGCTGAGGATACCGATATCAGATCGGCTAAGGGTGAAACAAACCTGTTCGGTCAGCCCGTTAAGGTGGCTGAAATGCAGTCCGAGGCAGGTGCCGCGGGAACCGTTCACGGCTCCCTCTCAGCAGGCGCGCTTACCACTACATATACGGCTTCGCAGGGTCTTCTTCTTATGATACCCAATATGTATAAAATCGCGGGCGAATTGCTTCCCTGCGTTATCCACGTTTCCGCAAGATGCGTTGCTTCCCATGCGCTCAACATCTTCGGCGATCACTCCGACGTTTATGCCTGCCGCCAGACCGGCTTTGCAATGCTTTGCTCGTCCAACGTTCAGGAAGTAATGGATCTCGGAGCTGTCGCTCATCTTTCGACTATCAAGGGCAGAGTTCCCGTACTCCATTTCTTCGACGGCTTCAGAACCTCTCACGAGA
>CAZCUQ010000168.1:0-2784 GCA_964501705.1 uncultured Ruminococcus sp.
TCACAGTATTTTATCATAGAAAAGTTGATTTTACAGAAAAAAGCTCACACTCCCTCTTTATGCTTTCCGTAAGCTCCGTCAAATCCCCCAAATCCTTCCTCGGGTTCTTGTCGTGCGGATGCAGCTTGTCGATATCTATATATACAATTTCTTTATGCGGGAAAATTCTTCATATGTATCCAGCGTTCAACTGTGTTTTCAGGTATTCCGTACATCTCGCGAAACGTCTTCAAATCAACCTGTCTTACCTCCGTCATAATAATCTCTCCTTTCCTTTTCCGCCGCCTTTACGCTTTTTTCTGCAAAAGCGCGTCGGTTTCCAAATCTGTCAGCTCTTCGTCCGTAACATATCCCGCCGCATAGAGTCCGCAGAAGAATCCGTGCAGCTTTTGGTATAATGCGGTTTCATATAACGTCGATTTCATATATTCTTCCAATGCCGACGCGCTTGGCGCGGAGCTTACCGTTTCGCTTCCTTTCCGGCATGACTTTTTATATTTTTCAAACCAGTCCCGCAAAAGCGAGCCCACGCCGCCGCCCGTGTTCTCGAGCCTTTTAATCAAATCCTCAACCGTCATTTTCCTTTCTCCTTTCTTTCCGCCGCGTCATGCGGATTTTTGTGTCATTCCCGTATTGTCAAAGCTATGGAAATGCGATACAATGCAAACAAATATTGGGGAAATACCGTTTGTGAATCTACCGCAAACGGCATTTTTTGTGTATAAGATCAGCCGACTTATACATGTGTGCTTACTTAGGGCATTGAAAACATGTATCGTTCGGGAGAGAGCGGCCGACTCTCCCCTCTGATATTTCCATAACTTAGACCATACGGGAATTTCAAGCCTTTCCGCCGCGTCACGCGCTCTTTGAGCCGTCGTCGCCGAAAAGCTCGTCTATTGTGCAATTTAAAATTTTCGCCAATAGCGGCAGCTTGTCCGAACGCGGAAACGCCTCGCCCGTTTCCCATTTCGCAACCGTTGACCTGTCAATATTTAACTCGTTGGAAATTCTTTCTTGCGTAAAATTTGCTTTTTCGCGCAGTTGTTTTATTTTGTTCATCTTCTCACTCCCTTTCATTTTTCGATCGCTTTCTGAATACGATTCACATTGTAGCGAATTTTATTCACTATAATATAATTGTATAAGGGTGTGATTTAACTATGTTTAATAAGAAATTAAAAGAATTAAGAAAAGAAAAAAAATCACTCAAGAAAAATTAGCAGACATTATAGGTGTTGAACGTTCAAGTATTGGCAAATACGAATCACCAACAAAACCGGTAATCCCGTCTACAGATATACAAATTCGTATCGCCGATTATTTCAATGTAACAGTAGACTATCTTCTCGGACGAGAAGAAAAGCCGCCCGAAAACAATTCGGACGGTCTTTCCGGCAAAATTACCGAGATGTTCAATCGTCTTGATGACGAGAAGCAGAAGACGGCTCTTGAATATTTAGAGTTTCTTGCTTCTCGCGGCAACTCAGAGAAATAAGAAAATCATAAAATTCTTTTTTCTGTTTTTCTGATAGTGTCTCTAATAATTTTGTCAACAGATATGTATTATCCATTGTAAACCCTCCTTTCTCGATATTGATAATATATCAATATCGGCAGCTTAGCGTTGCAGAGCTTTTACAATTTGATTTTATATCATTTAATTTTTTTGTTATGTGGGAAAAGAGCTGATAATACTTGAAGAAGCGATTTATATCTCAGGTTATAACAGTCTGCGTTATACTTGCCGCCGTTCCCTCGTCCGCGCATAGCAGAAAAACAGACGCATACGGCGGCCATTACGACAATGAAACGGGCGAATATCACTATCATCACGGATATCCCGCGCACAAACACATAGACGGCGTATGCCCGTATGATTTTGACGACCAAACAGACCATAGTTCCGGAACCTCATATTCCGCCGCGACTCCGAAGCCTGAGTTGCATTTAGAGACGCCCGACCCGTTATCTCCTGAAATAAAAGATGTTACCGGGGAAAGCAGTGTTTCATCTGACGAGGTTATTTCTCCGACGTCGCCCCCTGCCGAAACACCCGCACCTGTCACAAACGATAGCGGGAAGCGCACTCTGCCATATGTTTCTGTATTCTGCGCGTTTGGGGTTGCTATATTATTATATGTAATACATAAAAAGAGTATAAAGACCGCCGCGCCGAAATCCGACCCTGAGCAGAGCACAAAAGAAAACGAGCAGACTCCGCAAGAGATAGCTTGTCAAAATACGGCTTTGCTTTCGCCGCCCGATGGAATAGGAATAGGTACTGACAGCCTTCCTTTTAAGCTAAATCGCCGGTACGCTTGGGGGAGAGAATTTAACGCGTTCATAACTCAGAACGGACATTGCTATCATCGAAGCTCTTGCAAGGCTCTAAAGGGAAAAGGGAAATACAAGAAAGTAATTCACAGATACGAGGCGTTAAAAAGAGGATATGACCCGTGCCATTATTGTACGCCTAAAAATTATGTTGACGATTGGTATAAAAAGATGTTTCCCAATTCGCCTTACGCCGATATTCCAAAAAAGAATTTTGAACAGCTTTCGATTACGGAGGATTATGAGGAAATATTCTTTACCCGTACCTGTTCCCACTGCGGACACACATTCAAGGTAAAGTACAAAAAGCCCGCGGACAAAAAGAAAATCCCACCGCTCTCTGTCGTCTGTCCCAAATGCAAAGAAAAGCAGACGTTTAAAATTTAAATCAAAAAGAAGGTGATTTTATGCCAAAATACAAAAAGCGTCCCGACGGACGCTACGCCA
>CAZCUQ010000169.1:0-2783 GCA_964501705.1 uncultured Ruminococcus sp.
TTTTCATTCGGCGCCCATTCGCAGTATATCTCATCGTATTTTGCGGCAAACTCCGTTATCTCCGTGGACGGAGTTCCGGGATAGCTTGAAACGAGCTTGGCTCCCGCCTCGTAAAGTCCGCGGGCGGCGGCTTCGTTTCCGAGCATTAATTTTTTCTGCATATATATTCTCCTTTTTTTTGATTTTCGGGACTGTTCCGATACATTGTTTTTCATTATACGGCGTCATACCGGCACTGCGGCAAAATCGTCCGCCATCAGCCACACACCGGTTTCCAAAGATGTCTGTTATTTTCCGAGACTGTCCGTTACCTCGACGGTCTTTGTGTCTCTGTAGCAGTCAAACATCATGTCAACGTCCTTCGGGAGAGTTCCCTTTGTCAGAACGCTTACGATGGGAACGATGACAAGTCCGCCAATCATCGCGAACACTCCCGAATAAAGAGAATTCGTGAACACGAAGCTTACAAAAGGTATCCCCGAAACATCAAGCACCTTCAGCGAAACAAGAAGCTGTACTATCTCAAGTCCCACACCGTATACGAATGATACCGCGACCGCCGCCTTCGTGGTTTTCTTCCAGTAAAGACCGTACAGGAAAGGCGCAAGGAAAGCTCCCGCGAGTGCTCCCCAAGAAACTCCCATCATCTGTGCGATGAACATATTCTTTGATTTCGCCTGGAAAATCGCGATAATCGCCGAAATAACAATAAACACGACAATAAATATGCGCATTATGAACATTTTTTTCTTCTCTTCCATTTTCTTTCCCGAAAGAGGCTCGATAAAATCAAGCGTGATTGTAGATCCGCTTGTAAGAACCAAAGATGAAAGCGTTGACATAGACGCCGATAATACGAGCATTACCACTATTCCTATAACAAAGGGAGACAATGTTGCAAGCATCGCGGGGATAACCGCGTCATAGCCCTCGGTTTGTACGTCTATGTCGTAAAGACGTCCGAAGCCTCCGAGGAAATAACAGCCTCCGGCTACAATTATCGCAAAAAATGTTGAGATAACCGTTCCCTTTTTTATGGAATCCTCGTTCTTGATAGCGTAAAATTTACCTACCATTTGAGGAAGCCCCCATGTTCCGAGAGACGTCAAAAGCACTACAAACAATAAGAATGTGGGATTCGGACCGAGAAACGATGAGTACGCTCCCGTCCACATCGCGTCTCCCTCAACCTGTGCCAGGGATTTCATAGCTTCAAGAAGTCCTCCGTTATTATGAAGCACCGAGCCTATTACAAGCGTTATTCCGAAAAGCATTATAAGTCCCTGCAAAAAATCGTTCACCGCGGCAGCCATATATCCGCCGATAAGTACGTAAATTCCGGTAAGCACAGCCATTACTATAACGCATACCGAATAATCGACGGAACCGTAAGCCATCGAAAAAAGACGCGACAGTCCGTTGTAAAGCGACGCCGTGTACGGTATCAGGAATATAAATGTTATAAACGAAGCCGCTACCTTTAATTTATTCGATTTAAACCGCGCCCCGAAGAAATCGGGCATGGTTTTTGACGATAAATGCTGGGTCATTACTCTCGTTCTTCTGCCGAGAACGGCCCATGCAAGCAGCGAGCCTATGAACGCGTTTCCGAGTCCGATCCACGTTGAGGCAAGTCCGAAGTTCCAGCCGAACTGTCCCGCGTAGCCTACGAATATTACTGCGGAAAAATACGATGTTCCGAACGCAAACGCGCTGAGCCACGGTCCGACCGAACGCGAACCAAGAACGAATCCGTTTACGTCCGCAGCGTGCTTTCGTGTTTTAATGCCTATGATTATCATGAGCGCAAAGAAAAATACTATAAGCACAGTTGAAATTATCATTGTTGTCATGAAGGTTTTTCTCCTTTTTATTTATGTTTTTACGCCTTTGCGGGTTCTTCCTTTTCCGATTTTATCTGATCGAGGACAAAATGCTCCGCTCCGTACATTTTGCGGAGCTTGGGCTTTTCTATCTTTCCCGTGGGATTACGGGGAACATCCGCGAATATTATCCTTCTCGGACGCTTATAGCGAGGCATTCCGAGGCAGAACTCATTGATCTCTTCCTCCGTGCAGGTCATTCCCTCTTTTATCTTAATGACAGCCGCCGCGATCTCTCCGAGACGCATATCGGGAAGTCCGATAACAGCCACGTCGCTTACCTTGTCAAAGCCTCTGATGAAATCCTCTATCTGCACGGGATAGAGATTTTCCCCGCCCGTAATGATAACATCCTTTTTGCGGTCAACAAGGTATATGAAGCCGTCCTCGTCCTGTTGTGCCATATCTCCCGTGAAGAGCCAGCCGTTTTTAAGCGTTTTTGAAGTTGCTTCGGGATCGTTGTAATAACAGACCATAACTCCGTCTCCCTTCAGGCAGAGTTCGCCGACTTCTCCCTGTTTTACTTCGCATCCGTCATCGTCAGTTATTTTGACCTGCCAGCCGAATCCCGCAACGCCTATTGCGCCTACCTTATGTATGTTTTCAACTCCGAGATGAACAGCTCCCGGTCCTATTGATTCGGACAGACCGTAATTCGTATCGTACTGATGACGGGGGAAGTAATCCAGCCAGTGCTTTATGAGGCTCTTGGGAACGGGCTGTGCTCCTATGTGCATGAGTCTCCAGCGCGACAGGTCATAGTCCGAAAGCTTGATTTTCCCCGAATCGAGAGCGTTCAATATATCCTGCGCCCACGGGACGAGCAGCCATACTATAGTGCATTTTTCCTTTGAAGCCGCTTCAAGAATAAATTCGGGCTTTGTTCCCTTTAAAAGCACC
>CAZCUQ010000170.1:0-2662 GCA_964501705.1 uncultured Ruminococcus sp.
ACCTGCGAACCTGAACCGAGCTTACTTGTGCTTGATAAATTTCTTGCGGTATGTAATTATAAAAAAATTAATTCTGCGATAGTTATTACAAAAAATGACCTCAAGCTTCGTCCCGATATAAAGGAAATCTACGAAAAATCGGGCTTTCCTGTTTTCACTGTTGACTATGGCGACAAAACATCGTATGTCACTATTCTTGACGTGATCAATGGGAAGATCTGCGCGTTTACGGGAAATACAGGAGCGGGAAAATCAACGCTTCTGAATCACCTTGAACCTTCCTTGTCGCTGAGTACATCGGAAATCAGCAAAAAACTCGGCAGAGGACGCCATACCACAAGACAAGTCGAACTGTATAAGCTCCCGTGCGGCGGATATATCGCCGATACTCCCGGCTTTTCCAGCTTTGATACAAGCCGATACGATATTATTTACAAAGACAAGTTGAAATATTGTTTCCCCGAATTCTCGGAATTTGAGGGGAAATGCCGCTTCCCCGACTGCAATCATTATAAGGAAAAGGACTGCGCCGTCATTGAAGCGGTAAAACGCGGGATCATTCCCGAATCGAGACATACAAGCTATATGACAATGTTCGAGGAAGCCTCAAAATTAAAGGAATGGGAAGAACGAAAAAAATGATATGTACTATTTTCGGAGGATCGAATATAACAAATTATTCTGAAGCAAATGTTCCTGAAGGATATATTATCGCGGCGGACAGGGGATTTATTCACTGCGAAAAGCTCGGAATAACAGACAGAGTAAATCTTCTGGTGGGTGATTTCGACAGCTATGAGGGGGAAATCCCAAAAAACATAAAGGTGATAAAAACTCCCGCCGAAAAGGACGACACGGATATGATGCTCGCCGTAAAGCTCGGTCTTGCCGCGGGAGCGGACGAATTCATCATATACGGCGGTTCGGGCGGCAGAATAGGACACACCTTTGCAAATATACAGACCCTTTCGTATATCCTTGAAAACGGCTGTAATGGCGTTCTGCGCGGCGACAGCTTCGATGCCAGAGTCCTTAAAGCGGGAAAATACTCCTTTGAGAAAAATCCTAATGTAAAATTCGTTTCAATTTTTTCTCTCTCCCCAAAATCGGAAATAAGCGTTAAAGGACTTAAATACGGGAAAGATCTTACCTTTACGGACAGCTTTCCTCTCGGTGTCAGCAATGAATTTTCGGAAAATAACTGCGAAATTAACGTTAAATCAGCAAAAATCGTTGTTTTTTTTGAAAAAATGTAACACTTCCCCAAATAAAGAATAAAATACAAGTGTAAGACCTAATTTCATTTTTTACGGAGGGAAAATTATGAAGCTTATCGTTGTTAAAAGTCCGAAATTTCTGACGGGATTATTCAGAATCATTTTTAAGATACGCAAGGAAGATATTCTTTCCGACGAATAAAAATACAGCGGTCTCATGCAAATCGTATGAGACCGCTGCTTTTTATTCGCGTGTTTATGTAAAGATCGGTTACATATTTACAAGTCTGTTTCGCTGTCAACAAACAATTCGGGAATATTTTAAAAAAAATCTCATATTTTAGTTTAAAGGGGGATTTTTTATGCGATGTACTTTATCCGATGTGAAAAACAAGGAAATTATCGATACCAAAACGGGTGCGAAAATAGGCTTCACCGATGATATTGAGTTTGAAACGGACGGTCTTACCGTTAAGGCGCTTCTTGTTTTCGGAAGATTATCTTTGTTCGGTCTGTTCGGAAAAGAAGACGATATCCGCGTAAACGCGTCGGATATCGAGCTTATCGGCAAGGATACGATACTTATATCAGGTGATAGGTTAGTGTCACCAAAAAATGATAAAATAAAAGTGAAAAATTTGTGCAAATAATTTTTATAACATTTCTTGACAAAATCACGGGAATGTGATATAATAAATAATGCAAATTCACACGTGCGGTTTTTGACGTTGGTGTTTCACGTGAAATAAGCGTCGAGTCAGGCTGTACGGAGGAAAATCATTAACCAAACGGAGGAATTATAAAATGGGCGTAGTATCTATGAAACAGCTCCTTGAAGCAGGCGTGCATTTCGGCCACCAAACAAGAAGATGGAATCCTAAAATGGCACCTTACATCTTCACAGAAAGAAACGGTATCTATATTATCGATCTTCAGAAAACGGTAAAGAAACTCGATGAGGCATACGCTTTTGTCCGCAGCGTGGCAGAAAACGGCGAAAATGTTCTCTTTGTCGGAACTAAAAAACAGGCTGCCGATTCTATTAAGGAAGAAGCTGTAAGAGCAGGCGCTTTCTATGTAAACGCAAGATGGCTCGGCGGTATGATGACAAACTTCAAGACTATTCAGAGAAGAATCGCAAGACTTGCTCAGCTTCACACTATGCAGGAAGACGGAACTTTTGACCTCCTGCCTAAAAAAGAAGTCGTTAAGCTGGAACTTGAAATAGAAAAGCTTGAAAAATATCTCGGCGGTATCAAGGAAATGAAAAAGCTCCCGGGCGCTCTCTTCATCGTTGACCCCCGCAAGGAAAAAATTGCTGTATCCGAAGCTAAAAAGCTCGGTATCCCAATAGTCGCTATCGTTGATACTAACTGCGATCCCGATGACGTTGATTACGTTATCCCCGGAAATGATGACGCTATCAGAGCTGTTAAGCTTATAGC
>CAZCUQ010000171.1:0-2652 GCA_964501705.1 uncultured Ruminococcus sp.
ATCTATTCGCTTATAATTCTCTTCTCGCTCGTTTATCTCCTGTTTACCATAATTTTTCTTAGAATATGGCACAGATCGCTTTCCTACACAATTACCGATTCCGAAATAATATCAAAAACAGGATTTTGGGTAAAATCGGAACATATCATGAAGCTTTCCTCGGTTCAGTTCGTTACGGGGATCTCCATGCCGCTCTCAAAATACAGCAGCTTCAATTTTATAATAGTGAGTGCTCTCGGAGGAACCCTTATGATGATGTTTCTCTCGGACAGCGATTACGAGGAGATTAAAAAACTGCTTGATTTTGTCTGCGGAGGTGACAGTTCTTGAAATATTCAAAATACAGGCTTCACCGTGAAAGACGCGAGAGGAAAAAAGCCGCCAATCCCTTTCACAGAGAACATCCGATAGCTTTTTTAAGATATACCACAAAAAGCTTCTGGATACTATTTATTCCGGCTGCCCGCGCTCTTATCGCATACAGCTTCAACATCGCCGAATGGATGAGAGTTATGGGCGGAGATATTATAATTATAGCTTTGTTTTTCGCTCAGGCATGGATACGAAGATGCTGCACGGGTTATATTATCGGAGAAAAGGGAATTACCTATATAAACGGTTTTTTCGTCAAAAAAACATCCGAGATACCCTATTCGGATATTTCCGCAATGACGGTCGAAAAACCGTTTGCTCTCTATCCCCTGCGCTGCTCGTTCATAAATATCGACACCGACGCAAAATCTCTCGGACAAAAAAAATCAGATCCCGATATCAGACTTATTATGAATGATACCGATATCGACTTGATTTTTGAAAGAACGGAAAAATTCGATCCCTCCGACGACTCTTACAAAAGTCATATCTTAAAACGCTCGCTTCTGGCGTTTTCGGTTCTTTTTTCATCTGCGTTTTCGGGAGTGGCAATTATTTCGGCTCTTCTTATCAATACGGGAAAAATCGCGGGAGACGCACTTGAAAATACTGTATATGACGCTCTCAGTACCGCAGCGGAAACAGTCAATACCGAACTTAATTTTCTTATAAAAAATATTCCGACCTTTACGGTTGCTTTGGCTATAATCATCATTGTCAGCTGGATCGTTTCCTTTGCGGCAAATTTTCTCAGACACATCAATTTTACATTTGTAAAGCGCGGAAAAACTATTACGATACTTGACGGTTTCTTTACAAGAAGACGTTATCAGATAAACAGTTCTCATATAAACTATGCCGATCTCAGACAAAGTCTCCTTATGAAGCTTTTCAGAGTTATGTCGGTAAACGTTAACTGCGCCGGATACGGCAAAAGCAAAAATGAGATCCCTGTTTTTATCCCCGTGACAAATTTCGGAAAGGTCAGAAACATTTTCCACAGAATATTCCCCGAAATGGAATGGGACGCCGAAACGGCTCCGCTGCGGCTGAGATATATCTTTGCGTATATCGGTCCGCCCGCGATAGTATTGAATCTCCTGACAATCGGCTTCTGTATGGCAATCTGCTTTTTCAGAGAATGGTACGATGTGATATTCTTTACAATGATCATGACCGAGATCCCCGCAGTATGGATGCTCATCGTAAAAGCAGCCGCGTTCTGCACAAGCGGAATATCCTACGAGAACAACATAATTTGCGTGAAATATTGCAGATTCTACGAATTTCACACAATTATCGTTCCCGAAAACAGAATAGCAAAAATCGTTGTTTCAAGAAACATCTTACAGCGCTTCAACAACTCATGCGACGTAATAATATACACAAATTCCGAATATACAAAATCTCACAGACTTAAAGGCGTAGACTACAACAGCGCTATAAAAATCTTTAAAAAATATGCGGATAGAAAAATTTAGGTGAATAATATGACTGCTGCTCAAAATGAAACATTCAGTGGAAACGAAACGGAATCTATCAAGGAACAATTCAAAAACCATGTCAAACGGTTTTCGGCTTATGTAGTTGCGTTTATTGTATTTCTTGTCCTGACGGCTATCATCGTTTCCCTTAGTACGGATCTGATGTTTGACACTGATTTTTTTGAAGTGCCGACAATAATTCCCGAAACTCTCAGAACCAATGAGAATTCCTTTTCGGAGGAATGCTTCGCTCTCACAGTAACCGATGTAAAAAGTCAAAATGACAGGGTTTTTATTGACCTTACCGCAGAATATAAAAGTAATTGCACCGCAGTTTTTTCCGACAGAAATTTTATAATGGTAAAATACAGCAAAAGCGGGCAGTATCGTGAAAATATATATTATCCGTCAAACTCGGAAGAAATTGTCATAGAACTTCCCGATGAAAAAACACGTCTTGATTATTCTTTTGAATACTTTGCACCAAACGAGAACATCGACGATGAAGAATTCATTTACTGTTTGCGAATCGATACCAAATCCTCGTATGGGATAATAGATATTATATGTAATGTATAAAAAATGTGTTCCCTTCACATATTATATTGTGCAGAGTCAACAAAAATGTTTTTTTTGGTAAAAAACTATTGACTTTTGTCTGTATTTGAGATATAATAAATAAGTCGCAAGGGAACAGGGGTTATTTGACAACAAATCTTTTTTTCAAAATTCCTTGCATAATGTTTTCCGCGACAGCGATTTTTGGCGGCATAGCTCAGCTGGCTAGAGCAACCGG
>CAZCUQ010000172.1:0-2596 GCA_964501705.1 uncultured Ruminococcus sp.
TTCCGGGTTCTGCGGACAGTGATCTTCCTCCGCTTAAATCCGTTTCAGTTCCGGGTTCTGAGGACAGCGGTCTCCCGCCGCTCAAACCTGTTTCCGTTCCGGGTTCTGCGGACAGTGATCTTCCTCCGCTCAAACCTGTTTCCGTTCCGGGTTCTGAGGACAGCGGTCTGCCGCCGCTTAAGCCGGTTTCCGTTCCGGGTTCTGCGGATAACGATCTTCCTCCGCTCAAACACGCTTCAAATCAAAATTCGGCTGAAGATAAAAACTCCGTTACGATTCCCGGAATGGATCATAATAAATTTTCTTCCGATGATAATCTTCCTCCGCTGAAACCCGCACGCAGGGAAAAAGAAGAAAAAACGGAAGGAATAAATGTTCCGTCACCCTCCGATATCAGCACTGACGAGGAAAGCGGAGGCATCGTATTTGAATCGCCCGGCAATGACAGCGGCGGCGATCTTCCCGCCGATATGAGCGACGTAAAAGCTCCCAAGCTTGACGATATGATGGACATTCCCGACAGAAAAGCTTCCTTTGAACGGCCCGAAAACAAAATAGAAGGCATGGACGATCCGTTTGCCAAGAATATGTCCGCCGCAAGGCGCAAAAAGCTTGAGCAAGGCTTCGACGAGCCTGTCGTAATGAAAAAGGTAGATCCCGAAACCTACTGGGAAATCGAACAGAACGAGCGCGCCGAACGCGCCGAACGAGGCAAAAAAGCCGTACTTGTTCTTCCGTTTATTTTTGCGGGCGCGGGAATACTTGCCCTGATAGGGAATCTCTGCGCGGGCGGAGATCTGATGTTCGGCGGGATATCATGCGCTCTTGCGGTAATTTCAGCGCTTATTCTCGGTAAAGGTTCATCGGGCGCGGCACGCATAGTATTTGCTGTTCTCGGTCTTGCTTCGGTGGGACTCGGGATTTACGGAATAGATTTCATGGCTCGTCTCGGAGAATTAAAGGGCGAAGAAGCGCCGATAACATCTCTCATTGCGGTGATCACTGCGATTTTACACGCGGCAGGCTATATTGCGGTAACTGTAATATGCTTTATCAACAAGAACATAGGCGAGTATTACCATTCCCTCAAAAAAGACAAATAAAGCGTAATATTCTTTAGCGGTATACATAACTCAATCGGATATAAAAAAACAGGACGGGAATTTTCCCGTCCGATTTTTTATTCCGTTACAGTATTTTCGCTTTCACTGCTTTCTGACGAATCGCCCGAATTATCCGTTTCCTCGGAGGATTCTCCTGTTGCTTCGGAGGTTTCATCAGTGTTTTCTTCATTGCGGAAAAGCTTGCTTTTGATATTGTTGATGGTATCGGAAAGAGGATAATCGAGGTCAAAACAGGTGTAAATCCAATTTCCCTTATTATTAAAGTCGTATATGATCTCTCCGCCGAGAGATGCCGAATATTCGCTTTCGGAGAAGAAAACTTCATCGTTTATGTAAAAATTTTCTCCGTCCCAGCGGCAGGACAGATCGGCGGGTTTATTCACCTGATATACCATTTTTTTGATTGTAGTATCAAGACGGAACATTTTATAGTCCTTATCGAGGGTATTCGGCGCAATATACACGACATATTTTCCCGATGCCTTGTTCTGCACGTCGAGTGTGTAGCTGCGGAACGCTCCCGACGGCGAGGAGCGGATATCGATAAGCGTATCCTCGGTATTCACCTCAAAGAAATTGAATATAAAATAAAACGCCACTCCGCCGATAATATACATCAGCAGAAATATCGTTCCGAAAACGGTTTTTGCCGTTTCGTTCATATGGCAGCAGAAGAATCCGAACAAAGTGACTATAGCTGCGGGAATGATAAGCGGCCAGTTTCCGAAATCCATCACTATCGTCGGAAACAGAAGCACCATATTTATCATTCCGAGAATACAGGTAACAGCGCTTTTCCTCGTGTAGAAATCCAGAAAGCAGATCCCGACCGAAATAACCGCGCCGACCACGGCGAAAAGCGCTTTATTTTCATACTCAAGATTATAGAATAATGCGGCGTAGGCAAAAAATACAAGCAGCGCGGAATAAATGATACCCAAAAGGCTTATGAGCAGTTCAACAAGCTTTGAATTATCTTTTTCTCCGTTCCTTACTTCTCTTGCGGGCTTTTCGGTTTTTTCCATATATCAATACATTCCTTTCGGGTAGTGTTTGTCTGTAATTTAAAATAATAATATCACATTTTTTCCGTTCTGTCAAGTTTATGAGAAAAAATCGCAACTGTCAGGCCCTGTCATAATAACCGGCAGGAGCTTCACGATTTTCCGAATAATACTTCACCGTGGAATTCAAGTCCGGCCTCACAATCGAAATCGAAGCATAAATAAGCTCCCCGCCACTGAAACGTAATCAGCAGTGAGGAGCCTTGGTTTGTCTGATGAACCGGAAATTTTCTCAATCTTTTTAATAAAATACCAATGTCATTTTATTGTTAATCAGTGTCTCCTCAGTAGCCCTGCCCGGCGCGATTCGGATTCCAAGACAGTAAAAATAAAAAAGGCGCGGGAACAAGGCCGTCGGGCGGTCAATGTTCATTGCAGTTATCGATATCGTTTTCCGCTTTTTTCCCT
>CAZCUQ010000173.1:0-2593 GCA_964501705.1 uncultured Ruminococcus sp.
GCTCCCCGCACCGATATGTCCCGCATACTTTCCCAAAACATGATAAAGTCTTGACTTAAACAGAGGCTTGGCAATAAATCCTTCAAACTCCGTCAAATCAATCTTTTCTTCAACATCGCCCAAATCGTATGCCGAAATAAGAAATACAGGCAGATTGACGTTTCCCGTGGCTCTTATTCTTTTAATCGTTTCAACTCCGTCCATATCCGGCATATTCCAGTCAAGAAAAACGAAGTCAAACTCATTTCCCGCCTTCCGTCGGTTTTCTATAAGTTCAACAGCCTTTATACTCTCGGTTGTCCATTCCGCTTTAACCCCCAGCTCTTCAAGACTGGAAACAGCTGTTTCACACAGCAGCTCGTCATCGTCCACCACAAGCACATCCCAATCGGGCAGTTTTTCGTCCATCTCAAATTTTCCCGCTATCTTAAAATCCACTGAAAGCCGGAAAACGCTGCCCTCGTTCAAAACGCTTTCTACGGTAAGCTCGCCATCCATAAGGTCAGCAAGCTGCTTTGAGATTGACATTCCGAGACCTGTTCCGACTGAATTGCGGACAATTTCTTTTTCCTCGCGCTCAAACTTGTCGAAGATTTTGCTGACAAAATCAGGCGACATTCCAATGCCGTTGTCTCTAACCTTAAATATTGTTTTTACATAATCTTCGCCCTTATCCGACGCTTCCTGACATACTTCCACAAATATGCTTCCGCCCTCAAGGGTATATTTAAAGGCGTTTGAAACAATATTCACCAGGATTTGATAAAGTCTTATATCATCGCAATAAATATCTTCCGCTATGATTTCGTGAATAAAAACGTCAAATTTCTGTCCTTTTTCCTTTAACATTGACTGAGAAAGAGCCACAAGGTCATCGATCACAGACTTAAGAGAAGCCGCCCTTATCGAAAGAGTCATTTTCCCGCTTTCTATTTTGGAAATATCCAAAATATCATTGATCATTGAAAGAAGATGCTTTGAAGATGTAGCCACCTTTTCAAGGCAATATTGAACTCTTTTCCTGTCATCTATATGCTTCAGAGCAATATCCGTCATGCCGATAACGGCATTCATGGGTGTTCTTATATCATGACTCATACTGGACAAGAAATCAGTTTTGGCATTGCTTGCCTTTATGGCAAGCAATTTCGCATCGGCAAGTTCTTTGATTCGCTTTTGATTCATTCTGTAATAAATCAGAATGATCGCCACTATGACGGAAAGAAGAATAAGTAAAACAATAACAAGCGCAACTAATCTTATTTGATTTAATGTGTCAAAATAATCATCGAAAATATCGCTGCGCATGACAGTCACATAATACCATTCACTGTTATCCGAAAAAGGAGAACAGCACACATAGAATTTTTCCCCGTTAAGAACATAACTGAAGCTGTACTGCATACCGGTTTCAATGGCGCGCTTCAGCTCGTTTATACAGTTTTCGGCTTCCTTGGCATCGGTAATTTCAGTTTCAATCACGCCGTCAAAATAGTTATTTCCTTCGATCAAACCGTTGCTTATGATGAAATCACCGTTGTGGTTTATAACATGAGTATATACGTTTCCCGATTCCGAGTCGAGAAACAGCACCTGGTCTATAACGTTCATTTCTATACACACAACAAAAGCGGTGCTGTGTTTTCCGTTTTCCAGCATATAATCGGTTGTTTCCCGTCCGATCATAAGATATTTGCTGCCGCTTTCATCTGTGGCATATTCCAAAACATTCCCATCATATTCAATGGAGGCTTTGATGTCGTTGTCACCTTCTATAGTATAATTTCCTCCGTAGACGGGACAAGGCTCATAGTCCTCGTCCAGAAAACCGACAAAGGTAAAGTTTCGTCTTATCCCCATTTCTTTTATTTTGTCAGAGTCCGCGTCGCCGTTCCCGAATGTCTCGGGAGAGATTTCCGCTAATATTTCGTCAACCTGCATAAGTCTCAGCTCATTAATGGATTTAAACTTTTGCTGAAGCTGAAGATTAATCTCATTCATATGTACTCTGCTTACACTGCTTATGGTATTGTCGATTTGAGTTCCCATATAACTGTTGTAGCATAGAAGAAGCGTTACAGTTAATAAAATAACAACAACGCCGCTTACTGTAAAAAACCGTCTATCGCTTGTTTTTTTATTCTCAATTTCATTTTTATATTCCGACTCGCCGTTCATGCCGCACCTCCTTAAACGCTTTTAAAACAGCGGAGCTTTTCGATATCCTTATCATAATCCCTGTCGTCAAGCTTCGCCGCAGTCCATGTCTCTCCTGCCGTTTTCGCGGGATCGATGAGCGTTCGCTTATAAAGTTCCTCATTATTCATAAAACGGAAAACGCCGTCCCCGGTATCAATCCCGAGCTGTATTAATTCATCGGACATCGTTGCCATCTCCTATTCTTGCGCCCGGTATACAGGCATTCATAGTTCATTTAAAAATATTAATTATATTATATCATATTGACCTCTTTGTGTCAACCCATAAATTTCAATGACGCACGAAAACCGTTTTCCGTATTTTGTCAGCTTCAAGTAAGTTATCATTTGAAGTTACTTTTATCGTTTCCGCAATAACCTCCGATTACTTCATA
>CAZCUQ010000174.1:0-2558 GCA_964501705.1 uncultured Ruminococcus sp.
CGGTCAGCGATTTTGAAAGCCTTGAAACAGCGCAGATAAGCCGTTTATTGAAGTCTGCGGAACTATTCCCACTCGATAGTAGCGGGCGGTTTTGTTGTAATATCGTAAACAACGCGGTTGACAGATCTGACCTCGTTGACGATACGAGCGGAAGCTTTTCCTAGAACATCATAAGGAATACGTGAAAATTCCGCTGTCATAAAATCGGTCGTTTCAACAGCACGCAGAGCGAGAGTATAGTCGTAGGTTCTGCCGTCTCCCATAACTCCGACGGAGCGGTTGTTCGTGAGCACCGCGAAATACTGGTTTACTTTTCTGTCAAGTCCCGCTTTTGCTATCTCCTCGCGGAAAATATAATCCGCGTCCTGAAGAATCTCAAGCTTTTCGCAGGTTATTTCTCCGATAATTCTGATAGCAAGTCCGGGGCCGGGGAACGGCTGACGGTTTACAAGAACATCGGAAAGTTCGAGTTCTCTTCCGAGAGCCCTTACCTCGTCCTTGAAGAGCATACGCAGGGGTTCGATAATCTCCTTGAAGTCAACGCAGTCGGGAAGTCCTCCGACATTGTGATGAGACTTTATCACAGCGGCGTCGCCCTTTCCGCTTTCGATGACATCGGGGTATATTGTTCCCTGGGCAAGAAAATCGACCCTGCCGATTTTTTTGGCTTCTTCCTCAAAGACCCTGATAAATTCCTCGCCGATTATTTTGCGTTTTGTTTCGGGATCGCTTACTCCGCGAAGCTTTGACATAAATTTTTCCTTTGCGTTGACACGGATAAAGTTGATATTTTTGTCCGCGAAAGCCGCCTCGACCTCATTGCCCTCATTTTTGCGCATAAAGCCGTGATCCACGAAAATGCAGGTAAGATTTTTCCCGACAGCCTTTGAAAGAAGAGCGGCAAGCACGGAGGAATCCACTCCGCCCGAAAGCGCAAGAAGAACCTTTCCGTCCCCGACTTTTCTTCTTATTTCACCTATTGCGGTTTTTGCGTAGTTTTCCATAGTCCAGTCGCCCGTGCAGCCGCAGACGTTTTTAAGGAAACTGTCTATCATACCAAGACCGTATTCGGTGTGATTGACCTCCGGGTGAAACTGAACCGCAAAGAGTTTTTTCTCTTTGTTTTCCATAGCCGCGGCGGGGCAGTGAGCGGTATGAGCGGTTATTTTGAATCCGTCGGGCAATTCCGATATATAATCGGTATGGCTCATCCAGGAGACGGCTTTTTCGGGAAGATCGGATATACCGTTAAAGATAACCGAGGATCTGTCGTAAAACGTTTCCGTTTTGCCGTATTCGGAGCTTTCGCACGCAGAAACCCTTCCTCCGAGAAGATATGCCATCAGCTGACAGCCGTAGCATATTCCCAGTATCGGTATGCCGAGTGAGAATATCTCCTTTGAGATAACGGGAGAGTCCGGTGTATAAACGCTGTTCGGACCTCCCGTGAAGATAATACCCGCAGGGGAGAGACTTTTTATCTCATCTATGGATGTCCTATATGACATGACCTCGCAGTAAACGCCGCATTCGCGCACGCGGCGGGCGATAAGCTGATTATACTGTCCTCCGAAATCGAGGATCAAAATTTTCTGATGTGACATTTTACATATCCTTCCCGTTATAGTAATTATAATAAGAATTATAGCATATTTCAAAGAAAAAAGCAATAGGTATTTCGTTTTTCCTCGCTCTCGTTGAATTTTTCACACGAACATTTTTTGAAGCATAGCCTTTTTCAGTTGCTTCAGGTTGTCTGACTTGCGGTGCTGAAGGGTGACAAGGGTGTCAAGGCTGGTGAAAAGCTGCCCAATTTGCTGTTGCTCCTCTGCATTTGCTGTAAAAAAGACTTCTTGTTCTTTCAAAATGTTAAAATGCCTTTTATACCCTTCCGGTTGTGGCTTGTATCTCTCTAAAACAGAATAAAAATAATCACCATCAAAATTCAACGTTGTTCCAAGTATTTTTACTCCATCAGTTGCCACAAAAAATGGCTTTTGCGGCTTCCTGCTCATTCCGAAGTTTCACCCGTCCTTCTCAATGCTTTCATAAGCTCGGCGATCCCGATCCGAGTCTGCCCGTCATCTGATGTAAGCTCGGAAATAATATTTTGTATTATCCGATAACAACATAATTTTTTTGCCCTGTTTCAATAGTTCATTTGGATCGCTTTTATACTTCCTTGTATTCATAACTATGCTCCTATACGTATAGTATAACACAATTTCGTATTTTTGTCAACGCGGTTTTATTTTTGTCGTTTACTATAATTTCAAAAAAACTGCTGAGAGTTTTGTGATAGTGTTTCTTTGTATCATTTATTGTTTTGACGGAGCGGTACCGTCAACGTCAGACAATATTGAGATCGGCTGAAACAGTTGAAAAAGTTTGATTGCTGTCAAAAAAAATCAGGAGGGTGGGAACCGGTTCCTACCCCTCTGTTTTTAGTTTCCGGGTTTCCACCCCTTATTGAAATTATTTTTTTAATTCCTTGCTATTTTTTAATCACTATCCACAACTTAAGCCGTAAGCAAACTGCACATATAGTCATGCGAAAC
>CAZCUQ010000175.1:0-2546 GCA_964501705.1 uncultured Ruminococcus sp.
GTCTGGAACTTGATGAAAAATTCTTCCGTGAAGCAAGTGAGCGGATAAATGCCGTACAGCCACGCAGTACACGGGCGATAAGCAGGATCTTATCCAGAACGCGCATAAGCATTACATAAACGTGGAAAAGTTCCTTTTGTCCGTTGTCCGAACTCTTATTGATATCGGAAATAAATACTTTGCCCTTAACGCCGATCCAAATACCGACGCGGAAATAATCTTTGACAAATCGGTGATTATCGATGAAAACGCCGAACGGCTTCAGGACGCGCAGGACGTCAGGGACGGATTAATGGCAAAATGGGAATTTCGCGTAAAATGGTATGCCGAGACAGAAGAACAGGCGAAAAAAATGATCGAGGATATTGACGGCGGCAATTCGGAGGACGATCTTATGAACTTCGGGGACGGTGAAGCTTAATGCTTGCGCCTACGTATCTTGATAAGCTCCCCGAAACGATGGTCGGTCTGATCGACGAGCTGCAAAACGAGATCATCTCCGATATCACAAAGCGCATAGTTAAGGGAAATTATCTCACTCCCTCGGCGCAGTGGATGACATACAAGGCAAATCAGCTCCGTCTTTCATCGAGAGAAATAAACAAAATAATCGCGAAACAGGCAAAGGCGGAAGAACGCACTGTAAAGGAACTTTACACCGAGGCGGTCAAAAAGGCTCTGTCGGAGGATATTGAGATCTACCAAAGGGCAATAGACGAAAAACTTTTATCGGCGGGAAATTCAACTAAGCTCGATACATATTTCCGAAGCATTGCCCTTAATGACACGTTCAAAAAGGGACTCAAGAACACGGGAAAGCTAATGCGGAATCTCACAAACAGCATGGCTTCAGCGGCGAACCGCACTCTTTCCGACGCCATGGATCTTGCGTGGCTTGAAGTGGCAAGCGGCGCGTTTACGCCCGATGAAGCGATTTTTAAAGCGGTTTCGGCTCTGGCTGAAAAAGGCATTAAAACCGTGGAGTACAAAAGCGGCCGCACAGATCAGACCGACACCGCCGTGCGGAGAGCTATCCTCACGAGTATCAACAAGACTGCGGGAGATTTGCAGCTTGACCTTGCGAAAGATATGGGCTGTGATCTTGTCGAGGTCACGTCTCATCTCGGGGCGCGTCCCACTCACGCGGAGTGGCAGGGGCAGGTATATTCTCTTTCGGGGAAGAACACGAAATACAAGCCGTTTTCCGTTACCGGCTACGGCACGGGAGACGGGCTTTGCGGCTGGAACTGCCGTCACTCGTTTTATCCGTATTTCGAGGGATTGTCCGAAAGGGCAAGCGTTCCGAATTTTACCGACGAGGAAAACAAAAAAGAATACGAGCTTTCGCAGAAACAGCGGTATTACGAGCGTGCTATCCGCAAAACAAAGCGGGAGCTTATCGCTCAGGACGAAATGCGCACAAGCACAAGCGATCCCGCGCTTAAAGAAAAGGCTGAAAAGGCTTATCAGCGAAAAGCGGCTTTGTTAAAAAATCAGGAAAAGCGGCTTGACGAATTTTGCAGACAGAATAATCTTCTGAAGGATAATTCCCGCGTGCGGACTTACGGGTTCGGGCATTCCGAAGCTTCTAAGGCTAGCTGGGCGGCGAAAAAACGCGAAGCATTACAGCACTCCGGCGCACATCTTTCAGATTCGGAGATTAAGAAATTCAGCCGAAAAAGCGCCGATATTTCCGCAAGCAAAATTGACGGAATATCCCGCAATATTTACGTTTCCGATAAATCATCGGTTTCAACCAAAAAGGCGCAGACGCTTCAAAGGATCGATACCCGTGTGGGCAAAGCACTTAAAAAACTCGGTATTGACGATAATGATTTCAACGCGCAGATTGTTATTGTTTCGTCCAATGAAATGCCTTTCCCCGGAGCATATAACCCCGTTTCAAATGTTTTGTATCTGAATGAAGACCTGTTTCAGGGCAAAACTCTTTCCCAAATACAAGGTGAGGGAGCAATGCCAAACAGCAAAATAAGCACGATAGTACACGAATGTACCCACTGGAAAGACGCGGAGGAATACCGTCAAAAACACGGTACTATCGCAAGCACACAGATTCTTAACGACTATCTGAATGATAAGTTTAAAAAAGAACTTGACAAACTCGGAATTACGGAGTATAATGTGGATAAGATAAGTGAATATGCAACCACTGAGTATACGAACGGTAATTATTTTGAAACGTATACCGAATACAGAACTCTAAAGATATTAGGAGGATAATCTCATGAGACTGAAAGATACTCCCGAAATGACAAAATTAAAAAAGCAGTTTAGACCTTACATCAAAAAAGATGGTTCGGGATTTGAAGATGGAACGCCACTAAGTGCAATTGAGGCGAGAAAGAAATTTATTGAACTGGCTAAAGCTCAATATGAGGATGCACTAAAGTATGTAATGTAAATAAGCACTCTGCAAAACAGGGTGCTTTAATTATACCCGAAAGGAGGTTAAACCCGATGATAAATTTAATGCAGGGCGACTGTCTGGAACTTGATGAAAAATTCTTCCGTGAAGCAAGTGAGCG
>CAZCUQ010000176.1:0-2529 GCA_964501705.1 uncultured Ruminococcus sp.
AGTTTTGCCCGGATATCAAGCAATTCTATCGCAACTGCACGGTAATCCATAGCTTGCCTCCCCTCATAATCGCTAACACCGTTAGCAATTATACATCCGCTTTCATAAAATGTCAATAGGTTTATGCTATCCGATGGTGAATTTTGTCTGAATTTAATGACTCCCCCGACCCGTTCAGCCTCAAAATTTGGCGATTATTTCGGCTAATTGTCGGCACAGTTCAATACTTACTTTTGAATATTCAATCTGCAGACTTTAACAGACTTTGATAGAAATCGCTGACAAAATACAGAAATTGATTTCCGTGTTTTCCCGACAGACCATACGCACTGGTTACAGAATAGTTACCGCTTAAAAAGAGATAAATAATTTCTAAATTAACATACAGAATTTGTAAGGGCTTTGAATTTAAATTGTCACTGAATCTTTAATAATTTGTAATGAAATTATGAGATTTGATATTCATGCGTATGCTCTGATTTTCCTGAAAATATTCGTTGACAAATATAGATTATTATGATATAATATCTCTGTACAATGATAATCAGGGCAATGTGCCAAGGAGAATATATGACTGAGATAATAGGAGTGCGCTTTAAAAGCGCGGGAAAAGTATACTATTTCTCTCCGAAAGGAGAAAAATTCAAAAACGGCGATAAGGTTATTGTCGAAACCTCCAGAGGCGTGGAATGCGGCAGCGTCGTTATCGAAAATAAGGAGATCAATGAAGGAAAGCTCATCGTCCCCGTTAAGGACATAATAAGAAAAGCTAATCATAATGACCTCAAAATACTTGAACAGAATAAAATAAAAGAACAAAACGCTATGAAGATCTGCCAGGAAAAAATCATCGCACATAATCTCAATATGAAACTCGTCGATGTCGAAAATACATTCGATAATAATAAAATGCTCTTCTACTTCACGGCAGAAAGCAGAGTCGATTTCAGAGAACTCGTAAAGGATCTCGCTTCCGTCTTCAGAACAAGAATAGAACTCCGTCAGATAGGAGTCCGCGATGAATCTAAAATGCTCGGAGGTCTCGGCATCTGCGGCAGACCGTTCTGCTGTAAAACGTTTCTCGGTGACTTCCAGCCCGTTTCCATAAAAATGGCAAAGGAACAGGGACTCTCCCTCAATCCCACTAAAATTTCGGGTACCTGCGGAAGACTTATGTGCTGCCTGAAATATGAACAGGATACATACGAGGAACTTATGAAAATTACTCCAAAAGTCGGAGCATACGTCAAAACTCCCGACTTTAAAGGTTACGTTGAGGAGGTAAACCTTATTTCGGGCATTTTAAAGGTCAAACGCGAAAAATCCGACGACGCTCCCGTTTCAATAAGCCGAGACAAGGTCGAAATTATCCGCGACGGAAGAATCAAATACGACCGCGATGAACTTAAAGCTTTGAAATCTTTGGAAGATAAATGATTATTTTTGAAAGGATATGTTACTATGAAAAAATTCGGTATCTCATGCAATGAGCCAAAAAAGGACGAGCCTGCGGGTGTTCTGATCGCTATCCTCATTCTTTGCGCCATCTCCGTTGTGATAAGCATTGTCAGACTTGTTTACGATGTTTTCAGCGATAATCTCAAAAGCAACGAAGACCTTATCGGATATGACAGATACGATTACGACCCATCGGATATATGCGATGCGGACGATGACCTCGAATTCTGATTCTGAATATTATAAAAATATTCCCCCCTGTCACTTGACAGAGGGGAATTAATTTACGGCTTGATTCTATCAGACCGAGAATCCTTTAGCAGCCCGTGTTGCAGCCGCAGCCGCAGCCCGTGTTGTTTCCGCAGCCGCAGCCGCTGCTGCCCCAGCTGTTGTTTCCGCCGCAGCAGCAGCAAAGAATGAGAATGATTATGATCCAACAGCAGCACGATCCGCCAAATCCACAGTTACCCATAAAAAAACGCTCCTTTAATAAATGTATTATTATGAACTGTTTTGCGGAAATTTTTGTTTTCCGCTGTTCATAGTTTATATTATGACGTTTTTTTAAATGTGTTCCAAAAGAATTAAAAAAATCCGCACATTATCCGTTTCTGTTCAGTTATACATTATGAAAGGAGGTTTTACGGTGTCGGAGGATCTAAAGACGATTTATGACAAGCTCTGCCGTACTGCTTTTTCAAGGTGTAAAATTCCTCCCACGCCGAGGATATCACCCGGGAAACCTTTCCAAGACAGGTTATATCCGCAAAAGAATGCGGATATTATCGGCACTCACTCCGCTTGCGGGAATATGCGCGGTCTGTTTTTCCCCGACAACACCGGTTTTGATATTATGGGTCATATCTTCATTTGCGCCTTTTTTTGGCGGTATCCGTATAGGCGGAAATATCCCGTTCCTTCGTTTAATGAATGATAAGAAAATCCGAGCCATCGGATTTTGCGGCTCGGATAGGTCAAAAGTGTTTGTATCTTTATCGTAAAGACGTAAATACGTTGTTTAAATGGAAAACAGTTATAAGTGCCGCTGACCGGACTTGAACCGGTACGGAT
>CAZCUQ010000177.1:0-2431 GCA_964501705.1 uncultured Ruminococcus sp.
GCGCTCCCTGCTTTGCGGCGATAGGAGCAATGAAGCGTGAGATGAACAATCCCAAATGGACGGCGTTTGCTGTTGCGTATCAGTGCTTATTTGCGTATGCGGTTTCGCTTATTATTTATCAGTTCGGACTTCTTTTCACAGGCTCTGTAAATGTTATCGGACTTATCTTTGCGGTAATTGTTCTCGCAGTTATGATATATCTTCTCGCAAGACCCTACAAGGAAAGCGAAAAGCTTACCACGGTGGTCAGAGTATAATTTTAACTTTGTCTGCGCTCCCGGAAAATCGCGGGCGCAGACAAAATTATAGAAAGGTCGTGACAATATGGCAACGGTAATCATCGGAATAATTGTGGCGGGAATACTTTTTCTTGCGGCCAGACAGTTATATAAGGATAAAAAGAACGGAAAATCCATGTGCGGAGGAAAATGCTCGTCCTGTCACGGCTGCAGTGCTTGTCATGGAGAGATGAAAAAATGAACGGGCTTACATATTCGCAGAAAAAATATCTGTTCGCCATTTACAAGCTGGGGCAGAACGGGGAAGAAGTAAAATCCTCCGAGGTGGCAAAGCTTGTGCACGTAAGCAAGGCAAGCACCGCCGCAATGGCGGCTAAGCTCTGCGAATGCGGGTATATCCGCAAGGAGCATTACGGGCAGATAGCACTTACGGAAAGCGGTGTCAGGGCTGCAAATACCATCTTCACAAACTGCATTATCATACGGAATTTCCTTGAAAACGAGCTTCATCTCGACGAAAAAACAGCCGATGCCGATGCGGTGAAAATCGTTATCTACGCATCCGAAAAAACGGTGAACAATCTTGAGGAGTATCTTTTAAAAAGGTGATAAAATGGCAACCGCAATAATCATCGCAGTAATCATCGTGATATGCGTAATCTCATTAAAAAGCTATCTGAAAAAGCTTGCGCACGGCTGCTGCGGCGCGGGCGGAGATGATGAAAAAATTACCGGAAAAGGTTTTGATATTTCAAAATACAAACACAGATATACCGTAAAAATCTGCGGAATGACCTGCAAAAATTGTTCTTCGAGAATTGAAAATGCGCTGAATAAAAAGCAGGGCATTTACGCAAAAATTGATTTTAAAAGCGGTATCGGCGATATATTTTCCGAAGATCCCGTTTCCGAATTTACCGTTCGTCAGGCCGTTATCGGACTTGGCTATTCTGTTGAAAGGATAGAGGAAAATGAGCTGTAACCGCGAGCTGAATTTTGAATATCACGAGACTTTCAAATGTATCACGTCGGCTCTTGACGCGGGAGATCATTACGCGGGAGATCATTCAAGACGTGTCAGCCGCTCAATATTTGCAGAGATGAGATCGAGAAAAATATCGGGGTAATGTACGACCCGAAAATAGCGGAAATCGCTCTCCGAAACCGGAATGAGCTTACAAAAGAATATATTCAAGGAGTGTTTTATTATGAAAAATCTTTTTAAAAATCAGAATTTTCTTTGCGCCCTCGGCGGTGCGGCCGCTGTGATCATCGGCAAGAAAATAATTACCGCAAAAAAAACCCGTGAGCTTGCGGTGTCGGGTCTTGCAAAGGGAATGAAGCTCACCCATGACGCAAAGGAAGCCTTTCAGAACATGAAAGACGAGGCTTCCGACATCTGTTACGACGCAAGGACGGAAGCGGGACTTGACGGGGAAGAAGCTGACGGGTAATGAACTTTACAATAGTTTACGACAAGCCCCGCCGCATACGTTTTCGCTGCGGGGGATACGCGTTTGAAAGGCAGCATGAATACAGCGTTTACAAGCGGATAATTTCCGAGGAGTATGTTGATAACGCGGAGATCCGCTCGGAAAACGGCGGTATTCTTGTTTATTACAAAAAGGGATTCCGCAAAAAGGTTATTCAGCTGATTTCAGATATTGATATTCAGAAGCTTGAGATATATCCTCCCGATTCCGAATATGGAATCGGCGAAATCGACCGTGATTTTAAAGACAAGATAATAATTCACACGGGCAGAAAGCTTGCTTCAAAGCTGTTTGTACCAATGTCTGTCCGAAAGTATATAATAATCTTCAAGGGATTAAAATATGTTTTAAACGGCATAAAAAGTTTGCTTAACGGTCATCTGACGGTTGATGTGCTGGACGGTGCGTCTGTGGGCGCCTGTCTTATCCAAAGAAATTTCACTACTGCGGGAACAATAATGTTTCTGTTAAATATTTCGGGACTTCTGGAGGATTACACACGCTCAAGAACAAGAGCGGCGCTTGCGGACAGTCTTGCCGTAAAAACGGATAAGGTGTGGCTTGTTTCGGAAGATTCCGATATTCTTATTTCGATGTCCGAACTGAAAAAGGGCGATAAAATACGTGTGCGGACAGGCAGCGTTATTCCCGTTGACGGTGAAATTTGCGACGGTGAAGCATACATAAACGAATCCTCAA
>CAZCUQ010000178.1:0-2307 GCA_964501705.1 uncultured Ruminococcus sp.
CTTCAATATTTTAGCACTTGCAGGTGCATTGGGGTAGTCGGGGTGCGTTTGACGGCTACGGTAGAGAAAGCGCCTTATTGATCTTAAGCTTTACATTACATATATAATTCAACATATTTGTCAAGCTGTTCTTTGAAACAAATTTTAATATCATCAACGGTATAATTTTCATCGGGAACATATAAATATCCCCAATAATAATTTTCAAATTTTCCTTTAAGTTCACTTATCGGAAATTCTCTATCATCCACATTCTCCACAAAATCATTGGCTGTTAGTCCAAGATACTGCTCATATATTTCTTCCAGATCCGTTTCCGTTACATTTTCATTCTTTGTTTCAAGGGTTTCGTTTTTATATACGCTTGCACTCCAGCCCTTGTCTTCCGTAGGGGAATTACGTTCGACAAGTACGCTAATTTCATCTTCGCCTACCATATCATATCCAAAATACCCCACACCGCCATATGCAGTATAGTAGTTGCCGTTTATATAATAAATTCCAAATTCTGAACTGCTGTAGAATTCAAATAATTCATTTCCGTCAAGGTCATATACTGCTGCTTCCATAAAACCCGTTGCGCCATGAGTAGCCGCAATCAATTCGGGAACTCCGTCAAAATTCATATCGCAGAATATAATATCCGAATCCGGATGTCCGTTACTACTATAACTATCATAAGTAGGACGAAGCTCAAATCTATCTTTATAAAATATAAAACCAGTATCCTGTTTAAGCTTGTTAAATACTAATTCCGCATATGTTGAAGCCCATAATTCTGTATCCGGTACTGCTTCAACGGCTTCTGTTACCGTTTCGGAAACAGTTTCAGTTTCGGATGTCGTTGTTTCGGTGGTCGTAACCTCAGCAGTGGTTGTGGTTTCGGAAATTGTTTCGGAAACGGTTGTCATCTCGGATATGTCCGATGCGGTTGTCGTCTCGGATATGTCCGATGATGTTGTCGTTTCGTTTGCCGTGTCAAGCAGGTCAATAGGATCGATTTCCTGCTGATTGCTGCTTGAACAGCCCGCAAGGGCAAGCGACATAATTCCCGCAAGTATTATTTTGTTGATTTTCATGCTTAATTTCTCCTTATATTTTTTAGTCGGATGTTATGATTATTTTTGAATTTCATACCCATACTGCTTAGTCTATTTTTACAAGATTCTTTTGGGCTGTTTCAAAGTCGAAATCGTCAATGTAAATTATTTCTGAATTATCTGAATTGACACAGCCTATATCATCAACGAAAAAAATATCGTCAGAACACCGTTCATATTTTCCGTCTGAAAATTCATACGGGAGATACTGATGCCCTTTATTTCTTCTATCGCCATCATCAGTCTTATATAAGGTGACGTATTTATTTCCTATAATTATTATCTCACCATCGGAAAAGGTCTCCTTTTCATCTTCTGAAAGATCCATCTGACTTTTAATTTTATCCGCTTCCTCTCCCGAAATATACTTTGGCTTGGGCGTAACATAGCATTTTAAGTCATTATTCCAAAAAACATGAAACCATTGAGGTCCATGAGTATAAAATAAAAGGGAAAACATATCTGTTACACCTCCCAAGCGGGTTCCGCCCAAGCTGTGAAATTCTTCCTTCAAGCTATCTTCATTCACGCTGTAAATACGCGCTTGCATATATATAGCACCCTCTCCTCCGCTTACTGCCAAATGACTGAAACCGTTATATTTCAACTCCTTCATTTCACACTCATAGTAGAATTCATCAATTATGGAAACATTCCCGCTGCTGTCCGCAAACAACAGAAAGTTTGACGGCTCCGATGGCCCGAGTCCATAATCAAATAAAAAAGCCGTTTCCTCTTTACCGTCGCCGTTAAAATCCGTTGTAATCGCATTTATAAACTCACATTCGGGAAATTCGTACTCCTCTCCGCGCTCTTTCGCCTCATTATAATAATACTCACGAAAAGCCAAACCTCTATCGGGAATGTCACTTTCATAAAATACAGCTAAAGCTTTGTCAAGGAGTTCTTTATCCGCAAACTCTTCCGCACTCGTTACAGAATTTTCGTCTGTCAGCTCGCACTCATAAAACTTTGTGTCTGCTGTCATTTTGAGTACTGTGTTACCCTCACTGTCCACCTCGGTAACGACCTCGGCAGCTGTTGTGGTTTCTGCTTCTGCAGTGGCTTCGGTTTCCGTCTCCGATTCCGTTGTCAAAACAGATTCTTCCGTATCTGCAGCTTCACTCGTTACGGATTCGCTCAAAGATGTTTCTTCCGTTTCAGCCGCGTTTGTGCAGGCTGTCAATGTAACGGCAAGTAACAAGGC
>CAZCUQ010000179.1:0-2301 GCA_964501705.1 uncultured Ruminococcus sp.
CTCATATTGCCGCCGCAGCCCCAGTTTTCGTTTCCTATTCCGAGATATTTGAGTTTCCACGGTTTTTCTCTGCCGTTGCGGGCGCGAAGCTCTGTCATGGGGGAAACATTGTCGGAGGTTATGTATTCTATCCATTCGGATAATTCCCGAACCGTGCCGCTGCCCAGATTCCCCGCAAGATACGGCTCGCAGCCGACAAGCTCGCACAGGCGGAAGAATTCATGAGTTCCGAAGGAATTATCCTCCGTAACGCCGCCCCAGTTGGTGTTTATCATTTTTTTGCGTTCACTCTTTTTTCCGACGCCGTCTTTCCAGTGATATTCATCGGCGAAGCATCCGCCGGGCCAGCGGAGAACAGGCATTTTGATCTCCCTGAATGCCTCGATTATATCGTTTCTGATACCGTCAGTATTCGGTATGGATGAACCCTCGCCCACATAGATGCCGTTATAGACGCATCTTCCGAGATGTTCGGAAAAATGACCGTAAATTTCGGGATTAATGTGTGAAAGCTTGTCCCTTGCATTAATCAGCATTGAGATTTTCTTCATATAGCTTCGTTCCTTTCTCGGTTGGAGATATCCGACAGTTTATCAAAGTAATTATATCACAGAAAAATAAGAAAATCAATACATTTCCGAAAATTATTTTTTCATCAGCATATCGAAGCTTAATCCGTATTTTTCGGCGATATCGGAAGCATAGCTTTTTCCGGGAGCCTTTCCCGTGATTATTCTGTAGGTTCTTTTTCCCGAGCTTTCGTCCGTTTCCACCGAAAGGTTTCCGATTTTCGATATACATACGGGGAGCTTGTTTAACTTTTCGGGAAGAGCGGAAAGCTCGTGAATATGAGTTATAAAGATACCTCTGCAGCCTTTTGCGCTCATAGCTTTAACGACCTCTTCGGCTATTGCCGCGGCTTCAAAGGCACTGGTTCCCGAAAGAGCTTCATCGCATAGGATCATCGTATCGGAATTCACAAGCTTCATAATGGCGCTGAGTTTATCACATTCCTCCGTGAAGCGGCTTTGAGAAATTTTCAAGCCTCCCGAAGAGTTATGAACAAGAATTTCTTTTGCGGGGCTTATTTCGGCATATTCGGCGGGGACGTAAACTCCAAGCTGAAAGAGAGCCTGACACATTCCGACTGTTCTTGAAAAAACGGTTTTTCCTCCGCCGTTTGCTCCCGTAAAGATGTAGAGCATTCCGTCATTGTCTTTTTTATCATCGAATTCAATATCGTTTCCGACCATATCTGTTCCGTTCAAAACAAGTTCGGGATTGTACGCGCCCTTTACACTGAATTTTTTTTCGCTCATATCACGGACAACGGGTCTGCACATGGGATATCCCGCTTCGATAAGCTTATGACACAGATTTCCCGCGGAAATAAGAAACCTGAGATCATTCGCGCGTTTTACAATAAACTCGGTATTTTGCGAAACGAAAGCCTTTATAGCGGGTTTCCACTGCTTGAAAGAGGATTTCATAACTTTAAAGAGAGCGTGATTTATTTCGTTTCCGATCTTGTTTCTCTCGTCCTCGCTCCACAGATTCCCGAACAGCGGACTTAACGCGGATAGCGCACGGAATTCTCCCTTTGGAGCGTTTAACGATAAAAATCTGTCCGTTATCTTTCCCGATTTGAATTTTTCTCTGTTGAGACTTATCACCGAGGCTTCGACAGGGTGAAGCGCTCTGTCGAGATTCACGCCTACGGTAACGCTTTGCAGGCTTGATACAAGGTCGGAATTTTCGGGAATACTCTGCTTGAGCTTTTCAAAATCCTCGTCTCCGACTGTATTGTTTACGTCATTTTTCAGTCCCGTGAAAAGCTCCGATGAGACATCGCAGGAATTAAGAGCGTCATATAATTTTACAACAAGTCCTACATAGATGTTAAGATCTCTTATGGCATACAGACCTTCAAGCTCTTCGGACGCCATTCCCGAATTCATCGCCCTTGTTTCGCAAAGCACGGAGATATCGGGAAGAAGCTCTTTTATTCCGTCGAAAAGCCGGCGGTTTTCAAGAAGATCGGTTAGTGCGTCAAGACGGAAATTTATAACGGATACATCATCGGTGAACATTCTGTCAAGATCGGGACTGCCTCTGCCCGAAACGAAATCCGCTTCGATCTTAAGCATAGTATGTAAATTCAGTTTCTTTATAAAATCCGTATTCACGAAAATGCTCCTTTCAGATGGTGTTTATATTATTATACATTATCGGGCAAATATTTTTAGAGGTGACCTTTATTATTATTTTACCATAACCAAGCTCAAATTGCAAGTTTTCGTA
>CAZCUQ010000180.1:0-2294 GCA_964501705.1 uncultured Ruminococcus sp.
GTTTTGTCAAGTGGTATTTTTCACAAAGTTTCGCATGACTATATGTGCAGTTTGCGTATGGCTTATGTTGTGGATAGTGATTATAAAACATATAACAAGCGGGAATAACGCCGAAACAAAAGCAACCTATGGTTGCATTTTTGGTAAACATTTATTGGTTGAAATATTTTTTTCCATGGTATATAATATAATCAAGGAAACATACGGAGGAAAAATATATGAAAAATACCGACAACAATAAGAAAAAGATCCCCGCTTCCAATCTGAAAAGACTTCGCACCGCGATCGGCTTTTCTCAAGAACAGGTGGCGGAAAAATTAAACGTTTCACGCCAGGCTGTGACAAAGTGGGAAAGCGGAGAATCTCTTCCCGATATCTTCAACTGCCGCGCACTCGCCGACCTGTACAATATCACAGTTGATGACCTCTTTGACGCTGTAATGACAGACGAAAAGAAAAACTTCCGTCCGAAAGGAAAACATATCTTCGGAGCTGTCAGAGTGGAAACGGACGGAAAAATAAAACTCCCCGAAAAGGCGCTTGCCATATTCGGTATAAGGGCGGGAAATATACTTCTCGTTCTCGGAGATGAATCTCAGGGATTGGCTTTGTGCAAGCCATCGTTCTTCCTGGAGGCGGTGAAGTCTCTTAAAGATTCGGGGATTGCCGATGAGGAAATAAACGAAATAATAAATGAAGATTTTTAATTAAGGAGATCGCTATGGAAAACGCTGTCGTGATAAATAATCTGTGCAAGCGATTCGGAGAAGTCACTGCCGTGAACAGCCTGAGCCTTGAAATACATAATGGAGAATTGTTCGGACTGCTCGGCGTGAACGGCGCGGGAAAAACCACTACTATAAGAATGTTATCCTGCCTCACAAAACCCTCGGACGGAGAAGCATTCATTATGGGAAAAAGTATCCTTACCGAAAAGGACGCCGTTAAGAGAACGCTGAATATCTCCACTCAGGAAACCGCCGTCGCTCCGAAGCTTACCGTGGCGGAAAATCTTGAATTCATCGCAGAAATATACGGAATAAACGACCCGAAAGCCGCCGTGAAAAAAGTTATGGACGAGCTGTCTTTATCGGAAATATCAGAAAGGCGCGGAGGAACTCTTTCGGGCGGCTGGCAGAGAAGACTCAGTATTGCCATGGCGCTTGTAACATCTCCCAAAGTTCTGTTTCTCGATGAGCCTACTCTCGGACTGGACGTTCTCGCAAGAAGAGAGCTGTGGACAGTCATAAACAAGCTCCGCTCCCGCATGACGATAATTCTCACAACGCATTATCTTGAAGAAGCGGAGGCTCTCTGCGACAGGATCGCCATAATGACAAAAGGCACTCTTCGGGCGGTAGGAAATGCAGACGAACTGAAAAAACAGGCGGGCAAGGATAATTTTGAGGACGCTTTCATTGAGATCGCGGAAAGGTCAATGGAGGGAACAAAATAATGAGAATGATAATTTTTTCAAAAAGAAATATAAAAGAACTGCTCCGTGACCCTTTAAGCTATATCTTCTGTCTCGGATTTCCCATCGCCATGCTTATCATCATGACGGTGATAAACAACAGCATACCGAAAGAAGCCAATATGACGATTTTCAGAATAGATAACCTAAGTCACGGGATAGCCGTTTTCGGTCTTTCATTTATCATGCTTTTTGCGTCTCTGCTTTTGTCCAAAGACAGAAAGAGCGCCTTTCTCACACGACTTTACGCCTCTCCCATGAAGGCCGGAGAATTTATCGGAGGATATTATCTTCCGCTTCTGCTCCTTGCGGCGGTTCAAATAATCATTTCGTATACTGCTTCACTTATAATCGGAGCCGCGGACGGAGTAACTCTCAATACGGGAAGATTCTTCCTTTCAGCGTTTACTCTTCTTCTGCCCGCGGTGATGTTCATAGGCTTCGGGCTTTTATTCGGAAGTCTTTTAAGTGAAAATTCCGCTCCGGGACTTTGCTCGGCGATCATTTCGGGAGCCAGTATTCTCGGAGGAATATGGATGGACGTCGAATCAATAGGCGGCGGACTTAAAAGCGTATGCGAGGCACTGCCGTTCTACCACGCGGTAAGAGCCGCAAGAAACATTTACGCGGGAAACACGGATAAGCTTGCGGCGGATCTTCTGATAACGGGAATATATACCGCAGCAGCCGTTATCTTCTCCGTACTCGCGTTTTCAAACAATATGACAAGAGACAATAAATGATTTTCCGCGTTTTTCTTTAAGGCAACGGCATTAAAAATTTGACTTGAAGTCAAGCAAAAATTTGCATATATGATTTT
>CAZCUQ010000181.1:0-2276 GCA_964501705.1 uncultured Ruminococcus sp.
TTGTTCTCCGGGATTTACTTCTGTTCGATTTTACACTTTTTGACATGGTTTAATATGCCTTTCATTTTCTTCTATTATACCATGTCTATGACCCGTTTGCAAGTCGGGATTTTTATTTTTAAAATACCCGAAATTTTCTTGTAGGCTTTTTCGGAAACATAACATCCCGGGTCTTTCCCGTCCGCAATTTCAAGCCATGCCGCGCATTGTTTTTTTACATATTTCCCCACCCTGCCCGAACTGTCGTTTACGCATTTTAACGCGTATTTATACGCACGGGATTCTCTTATCATTTCTCCGCCTCCGTTTGGGCATAATAAAAGCGTTCCGTTTTGCGGAACGCCTGAAACAAATTAAATTCGTTATATTACTGTGCCTGTGTATTTTTTTTCTGCTTTTCTTCCCATTGCTTGCGGTAGTCGTTTAAGCACAGTTTATTATTACCGCCCTCATATGTCGGATCTTCATTTTGAATTATATCATTTCCCCATGAGCAAATAGGGCATAATTCATCTGTGCAATTAGTGCGAAATGTATGTTGACCGCATACTGGGCAAACAAAATTTTCAACTATCATTTTGCTATTCCACCTTCATCTCTTTTTTTATTGTGAAAATATTGTGCGTGATTTTTTGGCTTGAACATTGTATAAATTCCATAATGGGGGTGACCTTTTACATAATCATTTGTCTTTACATCGTATCTCACAACAGAACCGTCATTTAATTTATATCCAAGTATTTTTTTGCCGTCAGCTGCACTTTGAACAAGCTCCAAAGCTCTTGCGGCATACTGTTCTTTTGTAAAGCTACGGTATTCATCGGAATGATCATGTGATCCACCCCAGTGTTCATTTAATATCTTTTGGGGAAACCCTTGTTTGAATTTATTTTCACCTAAAGCACTGATTTCATTATAAGCGCTTTTCTGTGATTTGTCAAGTGCTTTTTCGGAATCATTTTCTCGTTTTGGCGAGCCGCCCGAAGTACTTCCGTTAAATTTCCCGTATTCGTCTTTGGTATAATTTTCTCCGTTCCCTCTGACTTCCCCGATACTTTCGGGAACGTTAATAACTGCTCCCGAACCTGAGCCAAAATCAACAAAGGCGTTCGTATTCGGCGTGTATATCTTATTCTTGTCGGGGAAGATATAAACGTCATTAAGTCCGCCTCTTATGGGATTAAAGCCAAGAGGCGGAAGATCTTCCATTCCCCTTGCTTCATCCGGCGTCATAATATTATATTTAATTGCTGTGCCATACCCCGTCATTCTTTCATTAACATCACCGCGTGTAAGCTCCCTTGTATCAAACGCGAAATAATATCCCCGCCGCTTCTCCGTTTCAAGAAGCAGATCGGAATCAAACGCCGCTTCAAAGACATCTATAACAGGTATAACGGCGTTTTTAACAGTGTCCTTTGAAAGTATACCGTCCGTTGTCCCGAACAGTTTCATTATTTCGTCATTATTTGTTTTAAAGCTTTCATTTAACTGCATTTCAACGGGAGTGCTTGACATTTCCTTGAAGTCAATATCACCGTTTAAAAACATGACATTCTCGCTGTTTTCATTGCTGTAAAGCTGTGACCAGCCTTGCTTGATATCGGCAACAACACCTTTTGATACAGGCGCAAGAGTTTTCAAAAAGCCTTTTTTGTTGCCGCCCCGCAAAACCTGATTTTTTTGAAATTTTATCAGATTATACATCATTTCTAAAATTAACGGGCTTTCCCTGACTATTCCGCGTCCTTTGCCGTACCCGTCCGAGTATCTGAGTATTTTCAAAAAATCATACGGTTGATATGTTTTTCCCCGCACTGAGTAAGCGTAAGTTTTATGTATGATATCATCGTTATTTTTCAGAACCGCTACATCATCGGGAGAAACATAGTAAATCGCACGCGGGACGCCGTAATAATTTCTTTCGATATACGCGTAAGCCGAACCTTTCAGAAGATAATCACGCACCAGCAATTTTTTCATATTCGTAGCGTTTATTGTATCACCCGTGTCCTTGTAAAGCATTGCCGCTCTGCCGTCTTTCGGCATCGGTTCAACCGTACCATCATCCTTTTGGCGGTACAGCTTCACGGGAATCATAGCAACCGCCGAAGCTATCATATCAACACACCTTCTATTTTGGATAACGCCGCCCATCCTCGTGAATGGTTGCCGTTCTATGAAACTCTCCATATGCCGTTGAACCGGAGTACTGCTTTTTCACATATGGCTTTTCATATGTAAACTGCGGGTTATATGTCGGCGGCTTGCGGTAA
>CAZCUQ010000182.1:0-2256 GCA_964501705.1 uncultured Ruminococcus sp.
ATGTTGATTTTGCCGCTCTTTTCGCCCCTTTTTCGCAAAATAATGAATTTTGCGATTTTTTTCTAAACTGTGGGTAAGTATGATCGCCCCTTTTTCGCAAAATAATGAATTTTGCGAATATTTCCCGCGTAATTACGTATTTTCGATAATATCGCACAACTTACCGCGGTTTGATTAAGGGAGATTTTTTGCGTCTGCAACAGTAATTCGGATATTGCCGCCTTGACGCTTAAAGAAATATATATGCAAAAACAGCGGATGCGCCGAAAGTGCATCCGCTGTTTTTAAAAGAATTATTTTTGTATTATACGCCGAGGATTTCCTCAATGCTTTTATCTTTAAGGATCATTTCGCTTTTAATGCAAAGCCTTTCAAAAACATCAGCATTGCATTTTGAAGTAATTATTTTTTCAGCTTTTTCGAATTCGGGCGGTCGGTGGGAAACGTTGTGCGTGTCGGTTCCGAGAACGCTTATCACCCCTTCCGAAATAAGCTTCAGATAGAGTTTTCTTTTGAAAAAATCCGCTCTTGCCAAAGAGGAGCAGTTCATTTGTGCGAGTGCCTCGCCGTAGTCAAAGAGTTTCATGATATCGTTGACAGTGTTGCCGAAACGAAGATATCTTTCAATATGTGCGAGAACGATCTTCTGTTCGCATTTATTCAGAAAATTCGCATAGCTTCTGAAAAAATTATCGTCAAATTTCTGAAAAGGCAGTTCAAGCAGTATGAAGGAAGTATTTTCCGTGCAAAGTTTATAAAAATCCGGATCGGAGGAAAGCGACGGATAAAAATATACCTCCGCGCCCTTTAAAAGTCCCGGGCAGTCACCGAATGAAGACAGCGCTTCCGAAAGAGTACGGAACGCTTTTTCCCGTCTTGTAAGAAACGCGTGGATTTCTTCCTCTCTGCGGTAAAAGTGCGGCGTCAGCACAACCGTGTCAACGTTCGATTCCCTGAGAATTTCCAAAAGCTTTATTGATTCCTCCGTATCAGACGCTCCATCGTCCATTCCGGGAAGAATGTGTGAATGAAAATCTATCAGCATAAGCTACAGGTTTATTCCGAAATAAGTTTAAGAGTATCCCTTGCGATAAGAAGCTCCTCGTTTGTGGGAACTACCCATACCTCTACTTTGGAATCCGCGGAGGATATCCTGGAGAGCTTTCCTTTTGTTTTGTTAAGCTCCGCGTCAAGCTTTATACCTAAAAATTCCATGTCCTTGCAGACGGCTTCTCTTACTTCCACAGCGTTCTCGCCGATACCTCCCGTGAAGAGTACGGCGTCCGCACCGTTCATTGCCGCCATGAATGCACCGATATCCTTTTTGATGTCGTAAACGAGCATATCGGTCGTAAGCTGTGCGCGTTTGTTGCCGTGATCGGCAGCCGCATTGATGTCTCTGTTGTCGCTTGAAATTCCGGAAACGCCGATAAATCCTGATTTTTTATTCATGTATTCGCTCATTTCGGCAGCTGTGAAGCCGTGCTTTTCCATCAAATATGTTACTGCCGAGGGATCGACCGAGCCGCATCTCGTGCCCATGATAACTCCGTCAAGGGGAGTAAAGCCCATTGTTGTGTCAACGGATTTTCCGCCCTGTACAGCCGTGATCGATGAGCCGTTTCCGAGATGGCAGGAAATAATTTTAAGTTCCTTTATATCTCTGCCCATAGCGTCCGCAAGAGCCTGTGACACAAATCTGTGAGACGTACCGTGGAAGCCGTACTTTCTTACAGAGTAGTCCTGATAGTCCTCATACGGGAAACCGTACATATATGCTTTTTCGGGCATTGTCTGATGAAACGCCGTGTCGAATACGGCAGCCATCGGTATTCCCTCGGGAAGAACCTTTTTGCAAGCCTTTAACGCAAGATAATGCGCGTGATTATGTACGGGAGCAAGCTCCTTCAGTTCTTCTATCTTTTCGATGACCTCGTCCGTAGCGAGCGTCGTCTCGGAAAAAATCTCCGCTCCCTGTACTATCCTGTGACCCACAGCGTTTATCTCCGACATGGATTTTATGACTGCCGCGTCTCCCGTCGTAAGGACTTCGACAAGCTTTTCAAAAGCCTCGGTATGAGTTGGAAAGCTGCAATCGGCGTCATATACTCTGCCGTCGGAGGTCTTATGCGAGATATGTCCGTCAATACCTATTCTGTCGCAGTTCCCCTTTGCGATAACGGACTCGTTGTCCATGTTCAGAAGCTGGTATTTGAGTGAAGAACTGCCTGCGTTTACGACCAGAATTTTCATAAC
>CAZCUQ010000183.1:0-2242 GCA_964501705.1 uncultured Ruminococcus sp.
TGAGTTCCCCCGCCCCTATGGTTCCCTCTTTGCCCCCTGAAGCTCCAGAGTTACAGCAAATGATAACTAACTAAAAGCTACGGCGGAAACGGTAAGACAAACAATATATAAGAACTATGTTGAAGAAAAATAAGAGGAAACAATCTGAGTCAATTCCAAACCACACCGACAGCAGAAGAGGAGATAAGGAATGGATCGCGAGAGGGGAAACTAAAGGGGAGAGGAAAAAATTCCTCTCCCCTTTAGTTTTCCCCCCTCGCACCCGTGAAGTTCCAAAGTTACAACAAATGATAACTAACTAAAAGCTGCGGCGGAAACGGTAAGAAAAACAATATATAACAAAGCAACTTGAAACACAAATGCAAAACAAGAAAAGCGCGAAAAAGAAATCGGTGTCACTGTTCGGATTTGTCACAATGCGCACAGGACGAACAGTCAGGAAATAGATTACTGTCGTATTCTATCCCATTTTTGTTGTAATAATCCTGCACGGCACTTTTGATCGCCTCCTCCGCAAGCACGGAGCAGTGCATTTTGTATGCGGGAAGCCCGTCGAGAGCCTCTGCGACAGCCTTGTTAGAAAGCCGCAGGGCATCGCTTACGGGCTTTCCCTTGATCATTTCCGTTGCCATAGAACTTGAAGCTATTGCGGACCCGCAGCCGAAAGTTTCAAACTTAACGTCTGAAATAATGTCATTGTCGATCTTCAGATAGATCTTCATGATATCGCCGCATTTTGCGTTTCCGACCTCGCCTACTCCGTCGGCGTTTTCTATTACGCCCACATTTCGGGGATTTGTAAAATGATCCATAACTTTTTCACTGTATAATGCCATATTGATTACCTCACTTCAGAAAAAACTGTTTTTTCCCGTTTACCTTATCCCGCCACAGCGGCGACATATTCCGCAGATACGTGACGACTTCGGGAACGGCTTTCAGAATTTGCTCAACATCCTCATCGGTATTGTATTCCGAAAGTGTTAGCCGCAGCGAACCGTGAGCTATCTCATGCGGATGTCCTATCGCAAGGAGAACGTGACTCGGATCGAGAGAACCCGATGTGCAGGCTGAACCCGATGAGGCGCATATTCCCTTAGCGTCAAGGAGAAGCAGCAAACTTTCACCCTCTATTCCCTCAAAGCAGAAATGAACATTTCCGGCAAGACGATTTACCCTGTCGCCGTTAAGCACCGAATGCGGTATTTCGGAAAGTCCGTCTATCAGTTTGTCCCGGAGTCTTGATACCTTTTCGGTATTCTCGTTGATATGAGCGCACATTTCCTCAAATGCCGCCGCCATACTCACGATCGCGGGAATATTTTCCGTTCCCGCACGCTTGCCGCGTTCCTGCGCTCCGCCCTCAATAATGCTCGTTAAAGCCGTTCCCTGCTTTGCATACAGCGCTCCGATACCCTTGGGACCGTGAAATTTATGCGCCGACATTGACAGCATATCAATATTCTGCGTCTTTACGTCAATGTGTATGTGTCCCGCCGCTTGAACAGCGTCGGTGTGAAAGAGAACTCCCTTTTCCCTGCATACTTTACCGATCTCGGCAACTGGAAGAACCGAGCCTATCTCGTTGTTTGCGTACATTACCGTAACAAGGCAGGTGTCCTCGCGGATAGATTTTTCGATCTGCTCCGGCGTTACTGTACCGATTTTTCCGACGGGAAGCAGTTCAATTTCAAAGCCCTGTTCTTTCAGCCTGTCCAGCGTGTGCAGAACGGCATGATGCTCAAAGGCTGTGGAAATAATATGCTTTTTTCCTTTTTTCTCTCCGATTTTCGCTGCGGATATTATCGCCTGATTATCCGCTTCGCTGCCGCCCGAAGTAAAATATATTTCCTTCGGACTGCAATTAAGCTGCCGCGCAACGGTTTCTCTGGCACTGTATAAAGCCTCTGCGGCTTTCTGACCCGCTGTGTGCAGACTTGAAGGATTTCCGTATTCCGTTTCCAGCAGCGGGAGCATTGCGTTGACGGCGGCTCGGCTCATTTTTGTTGTCGCCGCGTTATCCGCATATATCATATATAACACCTCTTTGTATAAAGTACAGGCTATTTTCTATAAAGCCTATCTGAATAATAGTATATCACTTTATTTTTATAAAATCAATAGATAACAGACCGATAAATATGCCAAATTTTAATACGATTTTTGTTTATTTAATGTGCAAAAAGCAGAATATAGACAAAACCTATTGACATTATATGCTTTTTACTATAAAATAACAGTA
>CAZCUQ010000184.1:0-2189 GCA_964501705.1 uncultured Ruminococcus sp.
CTGAAGCTCCGAAGTTACAACTAATATGAAGTAATCGGAGGTTATTGCGGAAACGGTAAAAGTAAATTGAAGCTAAAGGCGGAAACGGTAACAAAAACAACATATAAGAAGTATGTTGAAGTTATCAGCAACCCCTAAAAAAACAAATATCAAATGAACTGCTCATAAATCCCTTTGATTTCCGACGCGGACATTTGGACGCCTTTCTTTATTATACGATTTCGGGAAAAGACGCAGAATCTTTACGGCAAACGCGGCAGCACGGAAAAACCGCCCGTTTGGAAAACGTGCGGTTTTTCCGGCAGATCACAACTCCACAGGCTCGTATTTGATCCTGAGCTTAGGAGGCTTTGCTATCTCGGCGTAATAATTCGTCTCCCAGCCCTCGCCCTGAGCGGGGTCGTTTTCCCCGCTTGCGGGAGGAGCAAAAAGCTTTATTGTCATATCCGCAGGAGAAGCGAGGGGCTTTTCAAAGAAAGCACTCATAAGATCTATCGTTTTTGCTTTCGGGGATTTATAGAACCATTTTCCGTTTAATTCGATCATATAGTTTCCGTTGTCCTCGAAAACAAGCTCGCAGAAGTGGGGATTCTTCTCAAAGCGAACCGAAATTGCAACGCCGTCGGCATCTTCCGCTCCTCCCCAGCGAAGCTTCATCGGGAAGGAAACTTCACTTCCCTCTTCCATAGACGGATAAAACCACTCGGAATGGATTATATCCTTATATGTTTGGAGTACAGGCTGTTCGATACCGACATCGGGATTATTGGGGTCTTCAATTTCAAGTCCGAGCCGTCCTCTGTCTCTGAACTGGTAGAACGTAAACGAAGTAAACCACTCTGCATTGTCGTTTATCATGATATCGCAGAATTCCCTGACCATTTCAGCCTGGTCATAGGGTCCCGTAACATCTCCGTCGGCGTTGAATTCCGCCATTGACATAGGTTTGCCGTCTCCGCCGTTTAAAAATTTGAATCTCTCATAGCTTCTTTTGGTTTTGGCATAGATATCCGCAACCTTGCTTCTGGAATGAGAATTTCCTCCTGTCTCTGCGACATCATACGGCCAGCCCCAGTGAAGAGCCATATATTTGTCAACGCTCCACATATCGGCTGCGGGAACAACGCATTTGAATTCATCCTCCATTTCCATTTTTTCTGCGGAAAGATCTTCTATGCCGCCTATGCACATAAGAGTTTTTACATTCGGCGCATACTCATGGATAATATCGGTGAAATGCACAAAAAACTTAGCTATATCGGCATACGGTGCTCTTTTTGTAAACGAGAACCAGTTGCCCGTTGCCTCATGGTTGATACGGAGGATCATTCTTCCGAATGTACGCAAATCCTTTGCGACCGCAATGAGATATTCGTCTTCAAGAGTGGGGTCGACAGTAAGAGTGAGAGTCACATCCTGACCGTGTCTGCGGACATCTCTCATGCAGGTGAACGGTTCGTCGTTCGGATTTCCGTTTATTCCGCCCTTATAGGTGAAATAATCGTCGTAGGGATAATCCCACTGAAAGGAAACCTCCTTGTCGGCGTAAGCTTTTGAAGCTCTTTCGGGCCATGTTTCGTCTTTGGGATAATAGCAGTACATAAGGCTTATGCTTCTGTGCGGTCTGCCCATTTTACCGATTATGTAATCCTGATTTACATATTCTCCCCGTTCCGAGCCGTCTCCGAGGTCAACGGCGCATTTTGCTTTTCCCATATGGATCTTCAGATATTTTTCGCTCATTGTTTATTCTCTCCTGTTTAAATCTGTAATCGTTTTCAGATATGCTAAAAAGATTATAACTCAAAAACGAAAAAAAATCAAGATATTTTTATAAACATTCTGATTTTTTACCCTTTATACAAACAAAGCATTGCATGATTGTTAAGAATAAACAACAGGTAAACATCCTGCGCGATATATTACAGTCTGACATATATTATTGCTCCCCAACTAACTCTTGAACCTTTATGTCGGTCTGACGAACTAAACTCGTCGTCAAAAAGCCTTGCAAAGCGCGGAGCGCGGTCTTTGCGGGGTGTTGCCCCGGATTTTCGTCCGCCATCCGCCGCATAAAAATTCAAGAGTTAGTTGGGGTAGCAATACAATTTTTTTAATCGTTTAATATTTTCTGCGCTTCTTCACTGCTTTCCAACGCAGAAACTGAGGCAAGCTTTCGCTTTATTTGA
>CAZCUQ010000185.1:0-2184 GCA_964501705.1 uncultured Ruminococcus sp.
ATTGTGCGGAAAACATCTTGAAAAATTCCGGTGATGTAGTATAATTATACTGAGTAAATAATGTTTTGTACTTTATTTTAAAACAATTTGCACAATTTTTTTGATAAATAATTAACCGAATGTGAATAAGGGACTCGCAATATGGATTTTTCAACGGTATTTGATATCTGTCCGATGCTTATTTCGGCTGTGATAATATCCGCGAACGTAAAAAATATTACGATAAAATAAAACATCAGGCTTGCTTCGACCGCATGACGGGCAAACGCCGATCCCCGCAAAAACACGGAATTTTTTGTTTTTGCCGCATTTTTTACCGAAAGGATTACGGATAATGAATCTACAGCATTTAAAATATATGGTCGAGGTCGAAAGAGCAGGCTCCATAACAAAGGCTGCGGCCAATCTCTTTATGGGTCAGCCGAATCTCTCAAAGGCGATAAAGGAAGTTGAAAACGAAATAGGCATCGTTATCTTCATAAGAAGCGCAAAGGGAGTTGTTCCGACCGAAAAGGGAGCGGAATTTCTCGAATATGCGAGGGCTATGCTTTTACAGCTCGAAAAAATCGAAAGCCTTTATAAACCCGAAAATTCCGAATGCGTCAGTTTCAGCATTTCGGTTCCCAGAGCCTCCTACATATCCCACGCTTTTACCGAGTTTGTAAGTGCTCTTCCTCCGAAAAAGAATATCAACATCAACTTCAAGGAAACTAATTCCGTTGACGCAGTAGATAACGTCGCCGACGGCATTCACAATCTTGCTGTCATACGTTACGGTCTTGAGTATGAGGAATATTTCCTTTCTCTTATTAAAGAAAAGGGCTTGAGATATGAGAATGTTCTCACCTTTGAATATCAGGTTCTGTTATCCCGCGAAAATCCGCTCGCGTCCTATGATAAGATACCCTTTGCGTCGCTCGGAGATATGACGGAAATTATTCACGGCGATCTGTCCGTTCCGTATCTTTCGGCAGCGTATACCAAAAAAAACGAGTGCGGACATGGCGGCAGACGTATCTACGTCTACGAGAGAGGAAGTCAGTTCGATCTTCTGAGAGGAGTCCCCTCGACTTATATGTGGGTGTCTCCCATGCCGCGGGAAATTCTCGACGCTTTCGGACTCGCGGCAAAAAAAAGCAGCGATATCTCAAGAAAATACAAGGATATTCTTGTCTGCGGTTCATCGTATAAATTTACCGATACGGACGAGAAATTTCTTGAAGTTCTTTACAGGGTGCGCGATGAGGTTTCGGAATAATCAACAGGGTTATATCCCGATTTTTTCAGTTTTTGTTTATTTATACGAAATTATTTTTGTCCAGCAAAAATCACTCCGAAATCAATTGACAATTTTTTAACACAGTGGTATAATGGTATTGTAACAGAAATGTGTCCGCCGTTCGGCAGCACTTCCTGTGAAAGGATAAAAATTATTTTTAACTTTAAAAGGATGGTCAGGAATATGGCAGATAACAAGGATAAACTCGTAATCACCACAGACGATCTTGAAGCAAAGATTAACGAAGTAAGAGAAGCTCAGAGGCTCTTTGCGGAGTATTCCGAAGAACAGGTCGATAAAATTTTCAGAGCTGCCGCTATGGCTGCTGACAGGGCAAGAATCCCTCTCGCGAAAATGGCTGTGGAAGAAACAGGCATGGGCGTTGTCGAAGATAAGGTCATTAAAAACCATTACGCGGCCGAATACATCTACAATAAATATAAGGACGTTAAAACCTGCGGAGTCATTGAGGAGGATAAGGCGTTCGGAATAAAGAAAATCGCTGAACCTATCGGCGTCGTCGCGGCGGTAATTCCGACGACAAACCCCACTTCCACCGCGATATTCAAGACAATGATCAGCCTCAAAACACGCAACGGAATTATTATTTCCCCTCACCCCAGAGCAAAGAAATCGACTATAGAGGCTGCTAAGATCATTCTTGACGCGGCTGTTGCAGCGGGCGCTCCCAAGGGGATCATCGGCTGGATAGACGTTCCGTCTCTCGAACTTACAAATTATCTCATGAGAGAATCGGATATAATCCTCGCTACGGGCGGTCCCGGAATGGTCAAATCAGCTTATTCATCGGGTACTCCCGCTCTCGGCGTAGGCGCGGGCAACACTCCCGCCATTATAGACGAAAGCGCCGATATAAGGCTCGCTGTCAACTCGATAATCCACTC
>CAZCUQ010000186.1:0-2126 GCA_964501705.1 uncultured Ruminococcus sp.
TTATTGACTTCATCGACAAGATATTTTAAACCGCCTTTTAGCTTCTTTTCGTAGACGAACCAGTCTCCGAGAGAGCTGTTGTCGCTGTCTCTGTGACCGAACCACCCGTCATCGAGAACAAGCATTTCAATTCCCGCCTTTGAAGCTTCCTTTGCGATATTTATGAGTTTTTCAGTATCGAAATTAAAGTAAGTAGCCTCCCAGTTGTTGATAAGGATGGGACGGCGCTTGTCCTTATATTCACCTCTTATAAGGTGCTGTCTGTAGAGGTCATGGAAAGTGCGGCTCATTTTTCCGATACCGCTGTCGGAATATACCATAACGACTTCGGGAGCCATGAATTCTTCTCCGCTTTCCAAGAGCCAGTTAAAATCGAACGGATTTATTCCCATAACGAAGCGGGTCATTTTATGCTGGGTCACCTCCGCCTCGGCCAGGAAATTTCCGCTGTACACAAGACAGAATCCGAAAGCCTCGCCGATATCCTCGTCCGCGTTATGAGAAACAAGAGCCGCAAAGGGATTATTCTGATGAGAAGATTCGCCTCTGCATGAATCAACGCTTTGCTTTCCGTGATGAAGAGGGGAACGTTCCAAAATTCTTTCTCTTGCCCACGAGCCGTTGAGAGTAATGAGATCGTATTCGGAGTTGTCAAAATCCACGCACGCGGACAAAACGCGGCGGATATTTATTTCCCTTTCTCCCGTGTTTTTAAGTCTCACGCTTCTTGTAACGGCGTCAAGATCATTAAACGCCGTATATACGAGAACGGCTTCAAGTCCCGTTCTTTCGTCGCGGAGAGTTATTTCGAGAGTTTCCGCCTCATTTTCATCCGCAAATGTCGCGGGCAGACGGACAAGACCGGGCTGAACTATTTCGGGTTTTCCCTTATAAATCTTATGGCTCTTGTAACGCAGATCGAGACTGCTCATTCCAAACTCGTCCATAATCATTATAGCGGATTCTCTGTAATCTCCCATTCCGTGGCAGGGATATTCAAACAGGCATGAATCCATAAATGTTCCCGTATCGCGTTTATTTACCTTTGTCGTGAAAGGATTTTCACCAAGTTTAAGCAGATAGGAGATATCGTCGTCCTCGATTTTTTTCCCGAAGTAGATATGGGCAAGGTGTCCGTCCTCAAGAGCGGCGAGAGCGTAGGTGGTGTTCTTTGCCGAAAGGGTGAAAACCGTCATTGATTCAGTATAGGTGACATTTCCGTTTGCCTGCCACATATAGGGAGAATATTCCTTTGTGATTTTCTGTTCTTTTATCATGATTATTTTTCCTTTCCTTCTAAAATTTTAGCTGCTTTAAGTATGGCGATCTGAGTTTTTGCGTCGGGAATTTCCCCGTTCATTATCATTTCGACCGCCTTTTCAAAGGGGATCTTCACAATGTCGAGAAATTCGTCCTCATCGGGGTGAACGTGAGTTTTTTTCAGATCTTCGCACAGATACATATAGATTTTTTCGGTATCGTAAGCAACCGTAGGGTAGCAGACGCCGAGGGGAGTGACCTTTTCCGATACCGTACCCGTTTCTTCTTCAAGCTCGCGCATTGCCGCCTTATAGGGGTCCTCGTCCTTTTCCAGTTTTCCTGCGGGGATCTCCGTAAGTATTTCCCCGAACGGGTAGCGGAACTGCTTTACCATAATGATATTTCCGTCACTGTCAACGGGAACGACGCAGGCGCCTCCCGAATGAGTGATAACTTCTCTTATTGCGCAGGTACCGTTTTCGAGTTCGACAGTATCGACTCTCAGATCAACGACCTTACCGCCGAAAACGTGTTTTGAGCTTATCTGAGTTTCTTCGAGATGCATAAAATTCTACCGCCCTTTTACAAAGATAATATAAATACATTTATATTATAACAGATATTTTCCCGCTTTTCAAGTATTATGGAAAATGTTTTCCCGCTTTTGTTTCAAATTTGTTTTCATTTGTTGTAACTCTTTGCTTTTAGGGGGGCAAAAACGGAAACTAAAGGGAGAGGAAAAAATTCCTCTCCCTTTAGTTTCCGTTTCGCTCCTTTGAGGCTGTGCAAAAACAACATATATAGTAAACGACATTAAAAATTTGACTTGAAGTCAAGCAAAAATTTGCATATATGATTTTTGCACA
>CAZCUQ010000187.1:0-1941 GCA_964501705.1 uncultured Ruminococcus sp.
GATAAAAGAAAAAATGTTTTATTTAGATGAATTAGAGACAGAAGCCATATATATTATGAGAGAAGTGGTAGCTGAATGCGAGAAACCTGTTATGTTATATTCTGTTGGAAAGGATAGTTCTGTAATGCTTCACTTAGCATTAAAAGCATTTTATCCAGAAAAACCACCATTTCCTTTCCTACATATAAATACAACATGGAAATTTAAAGAAATGATAGAGTTTAGAGATTATATTGCTGAAAAGTATAATTTGAATATGATAGAATATGTCAATCAAGAAGGCGTTGAGCAAGGGATTAATCCGTTTGATATCCGTCCCCGCTTCGGCGGATTTAACGCCGCTGTCCGCAAGGATTCCGAGTTCCGTCATAAGCCGTCCTTGTATTCGGTGGAGCTGCCCGTAAGCATAGCGTCCAGACCGTCAAACTCTTCGGGATTTTTCGCCGAATCTCCGTTTATTACGACATAATGAAATTTATTTGTTGCCGCCTTTATCATCTGCTGAAGCTGAAACGCCATTTCGCTGACAGAGCCGCTTGTTGACTGAATAACTCTGTCGACCTCGTAAGCTCCGCCGAAAACCTTAAGTTCCACGGTTTTCTTTGTGCGTTTTGCCTCGTTTGCGGTGTATTCGCTGTTTATCGAACGAAACTCCGCCGCCGACGGAGACAGGAGCTGTGTATATCCGTAAACGAGATTCGATCCGCCCGTTCCGGGAGATACGCAGTTGTCAAAGGTCAGATTTTCAAGAAGAAAAGAACCTCTGCGAAACTCGTCAATAACAAGCTGATCAACATGATCCGCCATTCCGACTTTGGATTCTTCAAGTGTAATAGCCATAAAAATTACCTCCTAAATTAAGCCTTGTATTTTTCCTCAAGAGCCGCCGCAAGCGTTGCGGGAGCAGCCTTTGACGGCGGTTCGCCGTGCTTCATTCCCGTGGACGCATCGGGAAGTTCCTTTTCGGGTATCTTATCTTCTCCGAAAAGCCATGCTTTTTCCGACTTGATTTTGTCAAGTTGTTCCGAAAGTCCGATAAGCTTTCCACCGTCCTCTTTGATGATCGAACGGTCGATAAGGTGCTTTGCCAGAGCTGCATCTCTCGCCCCCGCTTTTGTAAGGGCAAGGTCAAGCGCGCTGTCGATCCTTGCGGCGGACATATCCTCGTTATACTTCTTTTCCCAAGCCGCCGCGTCGGTTTTAAGCTTTTCAACGTCCACGCCGTCATAGGCTTTCAGCTTTTCGGTAATGTCCCTGACTGTCGCCTTTGAAGCTTCAAGTTCTTTCTGTGCCGACGCTGTTTTGTCCTTTTCGGCGGTCAGCTCGCTTTCATGGAGCGACAGCACTTTCGCCGCCGTTTCCTCGGTTATTCCGAGGGATGTCAGTTCTTCTTTTTTCAATTTCAGTTCCTCCTCTTTCTTGAAAATGGGTATTAAAAAGCCCCTTCAAACTTTGTTTAAAGGGCGTTTTAACGGGGTTTACTCCAATTTTTTTTGATTTGCTCCATTTCCCAGTTTATGAAGCTTTTGCATATTTCGGGAGAATCGGCGTCTATGCCGTATTTCTCTTTGAGAAATTGATAGAATTTTTTTTGAAACTCAAAGCTTTGACCAAGCTGAAAATATCCCTCTTTTATCATGCTTTTTATTTCATGCCGTTCATGTGAGGGAACACCGTATTTTTTCATGATTCCGTCAGCTTCTTTAGCTTCGAGTTTTCCGACCTGCGATGTTGTAAGACAGCCTGCATATTTTCCCATATTTTTTTCTCCTTTCGATTTACCCTCTGAAACGCACAGAGCGCGATTCTGAAGGGCATTTATTTTTATAGGGTAATTTAACGTTTAACCCGTAAAAAGCGAATACGCGCCGTTCTGGTTGCTGTAAACGGCATTTATCCGCTCACTTGCTTCACGGAAGAATTTTTCATCAAGTTCCAGAC
>CAZCUQ010000188.1:0-1915 GCA_964501705.1 uncultured Ruminococcus sp.
AGCATAAAAACAAACCGTCTCCTTTCCGGCGTTTCGGGGGAGACGGTCTTTTTATGCGTGAAAAATCAAAATAATATCAGCATTTCAATATTCCGCGGCGCTGAATATTATATGCCTTTGGAGAATATGGCGTACAGCTACATAACGTACTTTTCCGTGTTTACAACCTTGTTCCGCATCGATTCGCCGAGCGCGGACATCATGCCCCTGACAGGCTTGTTTGTAATACCGCCGATATTCACCCCGACTGTTTCGACTGCCGCTGTCTGCTCCTCCGAGCATACCACAGTACCGATATTTTTCATATCGACAAGGCGTACAATACTTTCCGGAGCAATGCCCTTGTCGATCGTTACGGCGCCGCAGTTTATTATGCTGATACCGTCCTCGGAAAGAGAAATACTGTCGTTATTAAGTTTGACAGCAGCTTTATTCCGCCAAACCACTTCTTTTACAATATCGGTCTTTTTATATTCCGCGTTGAGCTTTTTAAATTCCTCCGCGCTCTTTTTGGTTAAGGTCACTTTGCCCGTTATCACCAGAGCGTCGATGTGGGAAGCTATGCCGGCAATATCGCCTCTTGCGTCAAGATTTCCGTAAACAAAGATCTTATCGCCGTATTTTTTTATCAGATCTTCATTCAGCGTCACATTCCCTTCGACCACGGAAAATCCGAGCGGAACAACGATAAACTCTGTGTTTTCATCAAAAAGCACAGCGGCTTCCCCGATTTTTTCCTCGACTATAAGCAGCTTTTTCGCCTTAAACCTCACATTCTTTTCGACAAGCAAAGCGGCGTTTACTTCTTTATCAATGAGCTTTACGGTACCCGGCACAAAGTATTTACCGTTATCCGCCGCACGGAGCGGGAAATATTTATCTATAACAAAAGCGTTTTTCAAAAGAGTATATTCATCGGGATATATTGTCGTGCTGCCGTTTATACGCATACGCGATAAATGAGCGGCCATACTTTCCGGACACAGGACGCCGCCGTTTACCGAAATAATGCAATAATGCTTTAATGCTTCCTCCGCTCCCGGATTTACCGTAAGTCCTCCGTTTACGCAGAGTATTATATTATCCTCCGCCGGAACGGTGCGCCCGATAGTATATCCGCCGTCTGTCGAAACAATCGGGTTATCACAATCATCGCCGATCTCGATAAACTCCTCCGCGTTGCAGATTATATCCGGCTTTTCAAGAAGCTCCTTGCTCCGCTCATTTACGATTACCAGCTCGGCGTTTAATATTATTTTATCATACTTTTCATAAGCGTTTTCCCGCATTTTCCGCGTGTCGCATATTTCGCAGTTGATAATCATTGATTTTTCCATATTCATAATATGTTCTCCTTTCATTCCTTCAATCCTCCATGATAATATGTTTCAGCTTCTTTCTTGCCAAGAACAGCTTTGACCTTACCGTTCCCGCGGGGAGGTTAAAGATTTGGGATAATTCCATGGAATTGTACCCTTGAAAATACCGCATATAAAACAGCGTTCTTTCAAGATACGGAAGGCTTTTTAAAAGCTGATCCACATCTGATTTTTCGTATTCGTCCGAAGCATCGGCTGTTTCGGGAACGTCCTCGGCAATTGATTCAAAGGCGGCATGACGTATATGATTGAGATACAGATTTTTTATCGTTCTGTACAGCCATGCTCTTTGCTGATTATCATGAAGCGGCAGCAGGGTGTTTGAATTTATAACCGCGCGCAAAAATCCCTCCTGCACAAGATCCTCAGCCAGAGCTTCACTGCCGCACATCATTACGCACCATGACAGCAGCTCGTCATAAAGCTTATCATACATTTCTTCAATTGTCATGCGGTTCACCTCTTTTTTTGAGCCTTCTGTATATAAAACACCTGAAAAAACAAAAGTGTTGAAATTTTTTGGATTTCAACACCTT
>CAZCUQ010000189.1:0-1894 GCA_964501705.1 uncultured Ruminococcus sp.
CAAAGTTCAAAAATATATTGATGAAAATTATACATATACAGAAATTGATAGTGTTACAATAAATGAAAATCTTGGTACTGACGATGACGGAGATTATATTGCTCTTATTTATCTCACATGGAATCAAAAGAATAGCGGCAAAACTTCAAAGAAAATGCTTGACCTGTATAGTTCCGATATGGCTGCAAGAATGTATGATGACCTGCCGGAAATTCAAGAACTTGCTATTTTTTGGACTGTTCCATATTTAAACAACGGTTCAGCAAAAATTTCCTTTGAACGCGCAAGTGGTGGAATGAAATATACAGATACAACTTTTGACAGTAATTTTGATTAAGATAAAAATCATCTCCTGCCTTTTCGGCGGGAGATGATTTTTTCAGAGTAAAAAACTGCCCTCACAAGAGTGAGGGCAGTATCTTTGCGATATATCTTATGCCTTTATAGCGTTAAGCTTCTTCTGAAGCTTAGATTTCTTTCTTGCCGCTGTATTCTTATGCAGGATTCCTTTGGAAGCAGCCTGATCGACCTTCTTGATAGCAAGAAGAATAGCAGCCTCCTTGTCCTCGGCGGTTTCTGTATTCTTAAGAACAGTCTTCAAATTGCTCTTTATGATCTTGTTCTGTAAGGTCTTTGCTTTGATGACCCTAACTCTCTTTTTCGCGGATTTGATATTAGGCATTTACTTGCACCTCCTTTGATATTTTTGCGGCGTAACCGACGGAGAATCTGAGACGCGTCCTCCGAAGAAGCGTAAGTGACGCCGCTTCTTTGTTACACACATTACTAATATAATATCATTTCCGCGCCGATTTTTCAAGAGATTTGATAAAATTTGCCGTAGAAATTTTTGCGGTCTTTCCGAATATTTTTGAGCGTATTGCACAAAATATCCTAAAATACACGAAAAGAGGCTAATTTATGTCAGTTCGCACAGATCTTGCGGTTGAATGTCTTGATGAAAATCCCGATAAGCTCCCGCGCGGAATAAAACGGAAAATCAGAAAAAGCACCGCCTGCGAAATAACCGAAATAATCGTCGAGGATGATATCGGCAGCGCTTATATCGGCAAGGAAAAAGGCAGATACGTTACAATCGAAACGGACAGGCTGTCCTCTCATCCCGAGGATTTTGGAGAGCAGGCGGAAAATGTCTCTGATGAGATAAAACGACTTCTCGGAGAATGTGAAAAAGTCCTTGTCGCGGGTCTTGGAAACCGAAACATTACTCCCGATGCGCTGGGGCCTTTATGCGCGTCTCAAATCATCGCCACAAGGCATCTCGGAAATGTCAAGGGGCTTCCCGAACTTTCGGAGGTCACGGTTTTTTCTCCCGGAGTAATGGGGCAGACGGGAGTTGAGGCAGCGGAACAGATTGCGGCTCTCTGCGAAAAGCTCCGTCCGACTGCTGTTATCGCCATTGACGCTCTTGCCTGCTCCGAAATAAGCAGGCTCGGAACGACAGTTCAGATAACCGACACGGGAATTTCCCCGGGGTCGGGCGTTGCGAACCGCAGAAAGGAGCTGTCGAGAAACACTCTCGGCGCAAAGGTCATTGCCATAGGCGTTCCGACTGTGATCGATCTTCACACGGCGGCGGAAAATCTCACGGGAAAAGCTCCCGAAAAGAACTATCCGAACATGATGATAACTCCCCGTGACATCGACGAGCTTATCAGGCGAACGGCAAAGCTTATTGCTTTTGCGGTAAACAATTCCCTGCAAAAAAATCTGACTCCATCGGAAATAATGTCTTTAATGTAAAATTTTCTCCCGCCGCTTCCTCCCTTTTTTGTCTTTTTGCGTTTCAAGTTACTTTTCATTTGATGTTTGTCTTATCGTTTCCGCAATAACCTCCGATTACTTCATATTAGTTGTAACTTTGGAGCTTCAG
>CAZCUQ010000190.1:0-1855 GCA_964501705.1 uncultured Ruminococcus sp.
TTTGCCCGGAGCAATCCGGGTATTTTTATGCCCATTTTTAACGGAGGGAGGTGAATTACTATGATAAAATGCGAAATAAGGGCGGATGATACTGTACATATCGAGGGATATGTGAACGCGGTGGAACGCGATTCAGAACCCGTTATCGTTCCCGCTGTCGGGAAGTGTGTCGAACAGATAAGAGCGGGAGCTTTCAGTGACGCGCTTTCGGAAAATACCGAAATATTTATACTTGAAAATCACGATTACGGGAGAAAACTCGGATCGACTGCGGACGGTACTCTCAGTTTGCGTGAGGACACTATCGGTTTACGTGCTTATGCCGATATCTCGGACAAAGATATTATAGAAAAGGCGAAAAGCGGGCGGTTAAAAGGCTGGTCGTTCGGATTTATTCCCACTGATACCGAGGTTGAAGCGAGAGCGGATAATTTACCGAGACGTATCGTCAAGTCGATGAAGCTGTCGGAAGTCTCTCTTATTGACGGGAATTACAAGCCATGCTATCCGGGTACTCTCGTTGAAGTCAGAGCTGACGGCGCGGAAACTGATTTTATAGAATTCAGAAACGGTTTTGAAGCGGAAATCGAGGATAAGAAAATTGATTATTCATATCACGAAAATATCCTGAAAAAGCTTCATTTGAACGATCGTTTTTACGGAGAATACAGAAGCAACGGGGAAAATTATACCAAAGACGAATACGGAAAATTTAACGGAAGTACTTCGGGCGGAGGTTCGGGTAAAAATGTGCTTGACAAATCTGCGGAAAGTGGTATAATAAAAGCAGGAAGTGAGAATGTGGCAGAAAAAGAAATTGAATACGGTGTACCATACGGAAAAGATTCTGTTAATTCTGATCTTGGTTACATATATTCCGATGAGTATGCAAAAAAGTTTGAAAATATTACAGACAATGCTGCCGTAAATAAAACTTTGCTTGAATGCTCCCGCGCTGCTATTGAACACAGAAACGGTACATATTATGAGGATATGTACATAATTAATGCGAATGATGGCACAATACTCGGCAAGCAGTTAAACAGTAGCATTAACCATGGTGTCATTTACAATGAAAGTATAAATGTAGCTTTAACAAAAGCCAAAGCCGATAATATCCCTATCATTGCATTTCACAATCATCCAATCGGAGTTCCGCCAAGTGCCGATGATTTTAATAAAGCATTGGAAAATAATTATAAGCTTGGTGTGGTTGCGGGACATAACGGGCAGGTTTATTTATATAATAAACCCAGAAAAGCTGTTGCAAATCCTGAGTTGCTCCATGCTGATATAGTTTATGACGTTGACATTTTGGGCATTGATGTTGACCGCGCTTATCAAAATCACTATAAAGACTTTGACATTAAGTATAAAATTATAAAAGGAGATGATTATCATGTCTAAGCCGGAAGGTGTACAGGAATACGACGGCTATGCCGCTGACATTGGCAAACCGCTTACTCCCGAACGCAGAGCATATCTTGAAGAACAGCATAAAAAGTATCAAGCGTATGTAAAATCCTTAAATCACGATAAAGAAGAAAAATCTCAAAACGCAACATTATAACAACATTATAAAAATTTTAATTTGTTTTAAAGCGTTCCGCAAAAGGAGCGCTTTTATTATGCTCAAAAGGAGACTATAGCAGTGATAAATCTGATGCAGGGCGACTGCCTGGAGCTTAATGAAAAATTCTTCCGTGAAGCAAGTGAGCGGATAAATACCGCTAAAACAAACGAGAGCAGCGCGTATTCGCTTTTTATGGGTTAATCGTTAAATTAACCTATGAAAATAAGTGCCCCTCAGAATCGCGCTCCGTGCGTTTCAGAGGGTGTTTTTATATATATGCCC
>CAZCUQ010000191.1:0-1749 GCA_964501705.1 uncultured Ruminococcus sp.
TATTATCTTTATTTGCCGTTTGATTAACTATCTCATTTGAATATAAATCTTCAAAAATATTTACTGTACAAAAACACTCATTTATTCATTTCCTTTACAATATTTCTGTACTCGTCTCTGACGATTGAATACGAAAGAAGATTTACAACGAGGTCAATAACATCGGGTTCGTCAAGTCTGAGAAGATGATCCGCTGTTATGCTGCCCAAGTAATATTTATCTTTTGTCAAAATCTTTGGGTAACGTTTACTCACAAGTTTTCGCAATTCGGATTTCTTTCCGCTGCCGATTCGTCCTATCGCTATTCTGCCATTATGATAAAACTTCACTTTTTTATCATTTACAACAGCGTCCTCATCAATCAGAAGCTGAAGCGCGAGATGGGACGTTTTTTCATCATCATGAGCCACACAAATGCCGGTCAAAGGGTGCTTATCAGGCATCAAATTTCCCTTTTTATCGATCCACGACGCTTTCCAATACGCAGAAAAACCGATAGAAAAAATTTCAATGCTGCCATCAATTTTGACAATAAAAGATCTGTAAGGACCGTAAAACTGCCCTCCTCCGGCGTTTCCGTAAGTCAGCATTCTCACGCCGTAATCCTCTAACAATTCAAATAAACCGTAATTTCCCGTTGGCATCTTAACTCTTACATCAAGAAATCCTTCACAAAGATTAAAAGCCGGAAGCGCAAGTTCGATCGGAGTATATTTGCTTATATCCGTATAGTAACTGTCATTATCCTGCTCAAATTCGGAAAGAAGTTCTTTTTCAAGAGCTTCAAAAGGGATCCTTTCGGGAGGTTCTTCCTGCTTAATTTCAACACATTCGCCCGTGAGCATTAAATTGTATTCAGGGAGATCCTCAATCTGTATATATTTTTTCTTTCATCATATTTGCAACAAAAAAATCTGTTTCCGTTTGTCAATCAAGCGGAACGGATCCGGCTTTGCACTCGATTACAGCCAAAGGAAAAGCATCGTTGTTTTTATTCTTTCCCAAAATTACTATATCGGCTCTATCATTTGAATCCAATCCGTAATGCGACAGTCGTTCCTCAATTTGCATCATACTCGGCGGCACTTTCAAAGTATCCAAAAGATATGAGATAACCTTTTGACGAATTGTTTCTTCCGGAGTAACGTAAATCATTCGTTTCCTGATTGGATCAAGATAGCATTCTCGTCCGTTTCTTTTGTATACAGGCGGCAGCTTCGCCTTTTTTATATCCATAAAATCACCGATTCTTTTTCATTTTTTATCGTTTATTAAAATCGCAGCTTTCAAATTTTACGCGGAAGCTTTCTTGTAAACATACACTATGTGAAAAGGCAAACTTTTCTTAAAGAAACGCCGCCCGCGAACCATATTTGATCGTCTCCCCTGCCGATATTTTCGGCAGGTTTTTTTATTTAAACGATTCCGCAACCGGACACGGATTTGCATTCGACTTTCAGCGTTTTGTATCTGCCCGCACTTTTGCCGACAAATTATCCGAACAGGCGAGAATGTGCAATCACACGATGATTTGCAAGTGGTGCCGGCGTTTCTCGTCAGATGTTCCAATTATATAAAATCGCGCCGATTTTGTCAACGATTTTCCCGAAAATCAATTTTCCAGTCGCTTAACGTCCGCGTCCCGATTATCCCCGCCGCCGCTCCGGAGCACGAAGCGTCCGAATAATTACAATAATGAAAATTCACGCGAATAAATATTGAAAATTGTCAGCATCCGTGCTATACTGT
>CAZCUQ010000192.1:0-1721 GCA_964501705.1 uncultured Ruminococcus sp.
TGAAGCTCCAAAGTTACAACTAATATGAAGTAATCGGAGGTTATTGCGGAAACGGTAAGACAAACATCAAATGATAACTAAATTTAAGCTAAAGGCGGAAACGGTAAAAGTAACTTCAAATGAAAAGTAACTTGAAACGCAAAAAGACAAAAAAAGGGCGGAATGGGCGGGACAAACTGCACAATGGAAACAGCAGAAAATATCCCCTGCCTTGTAAAAAACAAATATATCGTAATAAATTGATTCCGATGATTGACAAATTTTATTTTTTGTGATATAATATACATGATATTTTTCGGCAATTATTTTGAAATTTACGGATTTTCCGCATAAATGAAAGGAAAGATTTTTATGATAAAAGTAAACGGACAAAACGTTCTCTGCGAATTCAGCCTTGAAAAGGCTCTTTCAATGGACGGCCGGGAGATCGGTTTCTCCGCCTGCGTCCACAAGGTAAAAAAAATGGGCGGATTCGCGTTTGTAATACTCCGCACGGCAAGATATCTTATCCAGACGATCCACAATGAAAAAGAATGCCCCGATCCCCTCACAGAGGTAAGAGAAGGCTGCTACGTCGGCGTAAAGGGAAAAGTTAAACTTGAAGAACGCGCTTATAACGGACTTGAAATACATCTGACCGAAATAAAGGTGCTCTCAAAGCCCGCGGAAGAATATCCTCTTAAAGTCTCTCAGAGAAAACTTGGGTGCGGACTCGATATAAATCTCGATAACAGAAGCGTTGCTCTTCGCAATCCGCTCGAAAAGGCTGTTTTCAAATTCCAGGAGGGAGTCGCCGAAGGGTTTCGGAAATTTATGCTCGACAACGATTTCACCGAGATCCATACACCAAAAATAGTCGCTCAGGGCGCTGAGGGAGGAGCTAATATCTTCCGTCTCGAATATTTTGAAAAAGAAGCTTTTTTGAACCAATCACCTCAGTTCTATAAGCAGACGGCAGTCGCGTTCTTCGACAGAGTTTTTGAAATAGCTCCCGTTTACCGCGCGGAAAAACACTCCACTTCCCGCCACCTGAACGAATATATAGGTCTTGACTTTGAAATGGCATACATCAACGATATGTACGACGTAATGAATATGGAGACCGCAATGCTCCGTTTCCTTATGGGATATCTCAGGGAAAACTACAGGCACGAGATAGATATGCTCGGAGCTGATATCCCCGAAGTAACGGAGATACCCGCCGTAAAATTCGAGGACGCCGTCACCCTTATACGAGGCAGTAAGGCAAAGAATAAATTCGATCTTGAACCCGAAGACGAGGTCTTTCTCTGCGATTACGCAAAAAAAGAATACGGCACAGACTTTATCTTCGTAACAAATTTCCCGTCATCCAAGCCTCCGTTCTACGCGATGAACGACAAGGACGACCCCAGAACCGCCTGCAAATTCGATCTTTTGTTCAGAGGTCTTGAAATAACAACGGGCGGTCAGAGAATTCACGACTACAACGAACAGCTTGAAAAAATGAAAGCTCAGAACCTTGATCCGAAGGATTTTGAATTTTATCTTCAGGCGCATAAATACGGACTTCCGCCGCACGGCGGCCTCGGAATAGGTCTTGAAAGACTTGTTATGAAGCTTCTCGGACTTGCCAACATCAGACAGGCGTCCATGTTCCCAAGAGATCTGAACAGACTTCTTCCGTGACACAAATATGGATTATTCTGTCAGAAACAACAATATCATTCTGCATGAGCCAG
>CAZCUQ010000193.1:0-1669 GCA_964501705.1 uncultured Ruminococcus sp.
CTTCCGTTTCAGCCGCGTTTGTGCAGGCTGTCAATGTAACGGCAAGTAACAAGGCTATTATCATTTTTGTGTATTTCATGTTTCTGTTCCTCACTTAATCCCAATCTGAAAAGCTTGTATTTGCAATCGAAAAGTTGTCTCCGTCATAAACAACTTCTGACGTAATGAGAGGCATACCCTCGTAGTATGGGCTGCTTCCCATACTTGGTAAACACTCCATAATGATCTTCCCTTTTTTATCTGCGTGATAAACACAATACATTGTTGAAAATGAAATCGATTCCGCTTCTGTTTTTGAAACATAAGCCGCGTCTGAATTAAGTGATTTAAATGTGGCTGTCTTGTTCTTTTTGTCAAGTTTAACATCAATATTTTTTTCCATTATTTTAATAAATTCACTGCTTTCGCAGAAAAATATGCCATCCGAATCTGATGTATCCGCGTCAAATACCGAATATGCTTTGTAGCGTCCCGTTTTGTCCTTATCATAAACCACCAATGAATCAATGGTGCATTCCGTTCCGGATGATAAAGGTGCAATAGAAACAATTTCTTTTTCCCCGTCATTGTCAATGTCCTTGAAATATTGCTCGCCTAACGAGGACATCGCTTTGAAATTATATCCTCTGACCGGAAAACTGTCCACAATCCCATCATGTGCAATGTATGTATAAAGTCCGTAATCTTTTGATTTTCCGCTGCTCAACATACCGTAGAAATTTATTCCCGAATTATCGTAAGCCATAAGGTACGTTTTATCTTCTTCGGGCATTTCAACTCCGCTGTATTTTGTTGTTAAATCTGAATTTGCCGCGGACTTCGGATCAAGAACAGTTCCGTCCGACGCTTTGCAGACTTCACCCTTGGGCGCGCTCTTAGTCGTGAATGTCACAGCCTTTGATTTTTTTCTGACGGTTTTTCCGTTTGATTTACCTATCGAAGCAACAATAACTTTATACTTTGTATCCGGTTTAAGCCCCGTGATTTCGCATTCATGTTCCTTTGTATCTTTATATTTTCTGTATTTTTTTGTTTGGGAATCATACAGATAAATTCTGTAATAATCCGCATTTCCTGTCCACCAGCTTACTGTTGCGGTTTCTGATGTTCCGTAAACAGATATGTTTTCGGGTGCTTTTATCTGATTTGTTTCGGCAGCGGAAGCTGTAATTGCCGCTGTGGGAATATCGGTGTAATTTGTACCCACTCCCGTTACGCAAACGCTCAATGCGAATACTAATGCTATGATTTTTCTGATTTTCATAATTTCATTTCCCCTTTTCAAGCAAATATTTCCGTATTTTCCGCAAAATACGCATATATACATTATATATCAATTAATTCCAAATATCAAGCAAATATTGTTTTTGATTCTTCCAAATAATTGTCAAATCAAGTTATAATAATTTGTGAGAATTGTACAAGGAGGCTATGTATGAAAGAGGTTGAAAGTGCTGAGGAATGGAAGAACTTCTTTTCCGAGCGTATCACGGGTTTGCGGCTGTCGCACGGCGGAAAGCTGTCATCTCGCAAGCTCTCCGCTTCGGACGGGAAAAATTATAAGTGAGCGTACCCGGTCATTAATCAGTGTCTCCTCAAAAAGCCATCAATCCTCGCAGTATAGACAAAAGAGAGGGAAAGCGGTTATAATAAAAGCGCAGGGAAAAAG
>CAZCUQ010000194.1:0-1661 GCA_964501705.1 uncultured Ruminococcus sp.
TCCTATCAGATCGTAGTCCATAACGGAATCTATCCTGACCTTTACGAAAAGTCCCGGAACAAGCTTTTTCTGCGGAGACGTGAAGAAAATTTTCCCGTCAATATCGGGGGCGTCCATTTTCGAGCGTCCGAAATAACATTCGCCGTATCGGTCGTAGCCCTCTGTAAGAACTTCAAGAATTTTTCCTTTGTAGGAGGAATTTTTCTCGTTGACGATAAAGCTCTGCTGTTCCATTATCATATCGGCGCGGTGAGATTTTACTTCCTCGTCGAGCTGATCTTCCATCAAAGCGGCGGGAGTGTTTTCCTCGGCGGAATACGGGAAGCAGCCGAGCTTATCAAAGCGGACTTCATTCACAAAATCCGAAAGAGAATCGAACTGTTCTGCCGTCTCCCCCGGAAATCCCGTGATAAGTGTTGTGCGGAGAATAACATCGGGGATAACTTCACGGATATGCTTAAAGAGCTTTAAAAGAGATTCCTTATCTCCGGGACGGTTCATTTTCCGCAGGATTTCCCCATCGCAGTGCTGAACGGGGATATCGAGATATTTTACTATTTTTTCCTCTTCGGCGATAGTTTTAAGAAGCACGTCGTCTATTCTTTCGGGATATAGGTAAAGCACCCTGAGCCATTTTAATTCTTTTATCCCGCAGAGCTTATGAAGAAGTTCCGGCAGACAGCTCTTTTTATAAATATCCTCTCCATAACGTGTAGTATCCTGAGCGATAACGATAAGCTCTCTAACGCCGCCTTTTACGAGATTTTCTGCTTCGGACAGAAGTTCCTCCATGGGAACGCTTCTGTATCTTCCTCTTATTTCGGGAATAGCGCAGTACGAGCATTTATTGCTGCAGCCATCCGCGATTTTCAGATACGAGAAAAACGGCAGTGTTGTACGCACTCTTCCGCCGGTGAGCGAAAGCCTTTCCTTGTCGCAGAACGCTTCGATCTTTCCTTTTTTGCAAGAAAGATTATTCAGTATCAGGACGATATCATCGTTGCAGCCGATGCCCACAACGGCGTCCGCCTCGGGTATTTCCTTTAAGATCTCCTCTTTGTAGCGTTCGACAAGGCAGCCCGTAATTATAATATATTTTATTCTTCCCTCGTTTTTAAGCGTTACGAATTCAAGGATAGTTTCGATAGCTTCTTCCTTAGCGGACTGTATAAATCCGCAGGTATTGATTATCACGGCGTCTGCAAGTCCCGCATCTCCCACAAGGGAAAATCCCGCGTTATTCAGTTTCCAGAGCATTCTCTCGGCGTCCACCTGATTTTTCGAGCAGCCGAGAGACACCATTCCGACCTTTAATTTAGACATTTTCCGACCCTCTTTTGGTAAAAAAATAATATACTATACTATTATATCATATTCTCCGAAAGATTTCAAGTATTAATTTTTAAATGTAACTGTCAAGTAAAAGCAGGCAGACCGCTGAAAAATCGTCACAATGCACAAAATCAGATACTGTAAGCTGAAAAATCCATTTTATTTTCGGATAGCTTCAAGATACTTCTTATATGTTGTTTTTGTTACCGTTTTTTGTCAACTTTAATTTAGTTATCATTTGAAGTTACTCTTACCGTTTCCGCCGTAGCTTTTGGTTAGTTATCATTTGTTGTAACTCTGGAGCTTCAGGGGGCAAAGAGGGAACCATA
>CAZCUQ010000195.1:0-1649 GCA_964501705.1 uncultured Ruminococcus sp.
AGGATACGATAAAGCTTCTTCACCAAAACAATGTCAACTGCAAAATAGTCGTGGGAGGCGCGGTGCTTACTCCCGAATACGCGGAAAAGATCGGCGCGGATTTCTACGCAAAGGACGCCAAAGCCACCGTTGACGCCGCAAAGAGAATATACGGGTGAATTATGGGACTTATTCACATTTACTGCGGCAGCGGCAAAGGAAAAACCACCGCCGCCGTGGGACTTTCCGTCAGGGCGGCGGGCGCGGGGAAAAAAATCCATATCGTACAGTTTCTCAAAGGAAATAATTCTTCCGAGCTTGAGATTCTTCTGCGTATTCCGGGGATATCTGTCGGAAAACCCCGCGTAAACTACGGATTCACGTCAAAAATGAGCGAGGATGACAAGGAAAAGCTTACCCTCTGCCATAATCGGATTCTGTCGGAAGCTTATGAAAAAATGCTCGGCGGCGAAATCGATATGCTTGTTCTGGATGAGTTTTTCGCCGCATATAATAAAAATCTCCTTGATAAAGTTCTCGCCGAAAAAACCGTTTTTGAAAAGACAAGGGAATGTGAACTTGTTCTTACAGGAAGAGAACCGCCCGAAAAATTTATTCTCGCGGCGGATTATGTGAGCGAGATATCAGCCGTAAAGCACCCCTACGAAAAGGGAATCAAAGCAAGAAAAGGGATAGAATACTGAAATTGCCCGCGAAAGCGGGCAATTTCTTTCCAAAGAAAATCAAGCTATTGTGTTTTGCGCGGTTTCGAGCTTTTTCATGGCTTTGAATTCTATTATGACCATGGTTATCGTTACGACAGCGGACAGAAGATCCGCCGACGGTCCCGTGTAAAGTATTCCGTCTATTCCGAGGAATCTTGGAAGGATCATCAAAAACGGCAGGAAAAAAATAATTTGTCTGGTGAGAGAAAGAAACGCTCCTTTAAGCGGCTTTCCTATCGATGTAAAAAAAGTAGTGGTTATCGGCTGTACGCAGTTTAACCATGTGAAAAACAAAAATACGCGGAAGAATTTCTCTCCGAAAGAAAAGTATTCCTCCGAGCCTTCTCCGAAAAGCGATATGATCTGTCTCGGGAATATCTGAAATACAATAAAGCATACAACGGATATCACAAGACCCAGCGTTATCGCAAGACGGTACGCTTCGCGAACCCTTCCGTAGCGCCGCGCTCCGTAGTTGAAGCTTTCAATAGGCTGCGTTCCCTGTCCGAGACCTATCACCACCGAAAACATTATCTGATTGACTTTCATTACTATCCCCGCGCAGGCAAGAGGTATCGATTCTCCGTAAACGGAAAGCGCTCCGTAATGTTTAAGGGATTTATTCAGAACTATCTGAACTATCATCATAGCCGTCTGATTAATGAACGAAGCAAGTCCTATCGAGGCTGTTCTCTTCGCGTATCCGAAGTTTAGCTTCAGATGAGCTTTTGTGAGGGGAACCGTTTTGAAGCGGCGCAGATAATTCACCACAAGAAAAGCGGAAATAACCTGTCCTATAACCGTGGCAAGCGCCGCTCCCTTCATTTCCATATCAAGACCTATAACGAAAACCGCGTCAAGAACAGTATTGATGACCGCTCCCGTGATATTGCACGCCATGGACATAGCGGGACTTCCGTCGGCACGGACAAGATGACATCCTCC
>CAZCUQ010000196.1:0-1643 GCA_964501705.1 uncultured Ruminococcus sp.
AGAGGGAGAAAAAATGCTTGTATTGTATAAGCGTGTAAAAACGAAGCACAGAGAGTTTGTTTATCGGTCGAAGTGCTTTTATTATAATCCCTCAAATTCAAAAAAGCGCAGAGGGGTACGCATGGCGCGGACGGACGAAGGAAAGCAGAGGAGGAACTGTCGGCAGGCGTATTTGAAAAAAAAGCACGACATTTACGAGAATTTCGACATAGGAGATTATTGGATAACGCTTACGTACAAAAAGCAAACGGAGCCGGCGGAAGCGGACAAGATTTTAAGCGGCGTTATGGCAAAAATGCAAAAAAAGCTAAAAAGAAAAGGAATACCGTTCGTGTGGTACAAAACGACGGAAGCGGGCGCGACACAGAGGGTGCATCATCATCTTTTGATACGCAAAACAGATCCGCAAATAGCGGGGTTGCTGTTGGAATACTGGAATACATACGGGCACATCCGTGACATTCAGGAAATCACGGATATGACGAGCGGAAGGCTGGTTAAATATTTTTTAGACGGGGGAGAACACAAGAATTTAAGCTATAAGACGTTCGGACATTCGAGGAATTTGAGAAAGCCGAAGGTAATCACACGGGTAACGCCGATAAAAGAAATACGCGAGAACCCGAAGCCGCCCAAATGCGATGAAGAGGGATATAGATACGAGATATTAAGGGACACGGTTAAAAACTGGTTCCCTGATATAGACGGGTTTACATATCAGGAATACGAGATGATCAAGGTGAAGGAGACTATGCGGGAATGAGCGGGAAAACATATCGGGAAGAGGCGGCGGTGGAAAAACATCGCGGCCATCTTTTGATGCGGAGAAGAGGGGATAAAGCTATATGACGGTTAAGGAATGGCTGAACAGAGGGTACAGGATCGAAAACGAGATCAGGGCGCTGAGGCTTGAAAAAGAGAGGGCTTTTTCGGCGGCGACGTCGATGACGGGCGGGATGAGCAGCGCAAAGGTTAAGACATCGGACCGGAACGCAGCGGAGGATAAGATGATACGCGCGGCGGAATATTCGCGCGCCCTTGACGAGCGATTGAAAGAGTTATACACGGTCAAGAGGGAGATACTCGCAGCAATAAACGCAGTCGGGGACGGGACGCTCAGGCAATTGCTTATATTGCGTTATATACGGTGCTGGACATGGGAACGGATTGCAGAGGAAATGCACTACAGCTATGTCCACATAGTACACAATCTGCATCCGAGGGCGCTGGAAAAGATAAAAGATGTAATAGAATGTAACACTCCTGGAGTGATGAACGAAACCATATTTTTAAGCCGCGAGGAAGCGGAAAAGGCATTAGAGAAAGGAGAATGAAAATGGACAGATTAACGGAAAGAGACGCGTTCGGTGACCCCAATATACCCGGTCTACCGGGGGAACAAACATATCGGGCGATTATAAACGCACTCAACAAATTAGCCGACTTATTAGCCGACTTAGAGGATGCCGAGGAACAAGGACGGCTTGTAAAGCCGTCATGCGCGGAAAAGGCATTAAAGGGAGCGACGAAATGTACAAAATCATAAATGGCGAAGCGTTATCTGTATTACAAGGACTTGAAAGTAATGCCGTCGATTGCTGTATAACATCGCCGCCGTATTATGGATTGCGTGATTATGGTAC
>CAZCUQ010000197.1:0-1611 GCA_964501705.1 uncultured Ruminococcus sp.
GAGGATACGAGATTCATTCCCGAAACGGTTTTCAAAATGTACGCAGCAGGGGGGAGCCAAAACCTAAATTATCCGAACACACGATATTCATTATCGGAAATTTGTTTGGATTTTCAGCACATCGGAAATAAGCGCTGAAACGAAAATCCCCTCCGTTCTCGGTTGAGACGGAGGGGATTTTTATTATGCTCCTTTGGGCGGTGAAGAAGAGTATCACCGCTTTTACTTCGGTACTAAATGACAATTAGTCGATAAAATCGATTTTTTCAACATCCTCTTGTATGAATTTTATTATTCCGAGGGAAATTGCCCATACAGCATTTCCTTTTGTGTCTTCATCTTCATAGTATCCATTGCATATTCCCTCGTAGACTTTTCCATCAATACAAGTAATACGGGCTTTTTTTATGCCATAATACGTATCAAAATCATCTACTGCTTTATCCCATGTTTCAAAATCAATCATATTGTTATTTCCTTTCCAAAACAGGGAATACATGTACACCTTTTTTGTTATACTTAATCTGAATTCGTTTTGTCTTTTCATATTTCCCGGTTTTTTTGTTAAAAGTTACTCCTGCTGCGAATGGTAAAGTAATATATTCGTCAGGGAATTTGTTATTTCCCTTATATTCGTAGTCCGTTGCTTTTCCTGAATATTTATCAACCAAATTTTGTGGATCAAGTCCTTTGGCAAGTTTGCTTCTCAGCGTGATTTTTCCATTAGAATGGATAGCTTGTTTTACTTGATTCTTCCATACTTTGCCGCCGACGTGTTTTAACTGATTGGCGTTATCTATGGAAGTGTTGATTAATCCATTAGATAAATCACTTTTAAATTTTTGTATCTTTAAACCTATTATAGCATTACCATTTCCTAAAGTCAAGTCTTTTTTTATTAGCCCAAACCGCTTTCATGCTCTGACTTCTGTCAAACCCGTAAACCTGAGTGCGGTCATTGTGCAGAGCAAGCCCGCGGGACTCGGAATATACCTTGTATTTTTCGCGGCGGGTTTTAAGACGGACAGACGCCTTTTTGTAGCCCTCGTTGTCGCCCGCGGTCTGAAGCATCATACATTCGCGCTTAGAAGCGCGGATATCCCGTTCAAGCTTTCTTTAAATGTCCCCGACGGCAGACCGCCGTCATATAATTCATGGGTGTCAACCTCTACTCCGATATCAAAGCGGTTTTCCGAACGGTACAGCCTTGTGATCCACGGAAGCGTTTCCGTTATCAATTCCGGCGCTTGACAAAGTTATAATTGCATAGTATAATTAGATCCGGAAGAAGTAAATAGTATGTCAATCTTTAGCGAAAGGGTAACTGAGAAGAAGATTTACAAAGACAGCGTGACAGCTGATATTAAGTATGAAAGGATTGGGTGATTCCGATGCGCTGTTTAACCTGACAAAGAAAAACGCATCGGCAAGTTGCTGGTAACAACAAGTCAATGCGCTTTAGGGAGTTATGATATAAACCATAACTGTCGCAAGTTTATTATATCACAACTCCCTCTCCCTTGTCAATTGGCAGAATGTATAAATTATAACTCCCTCCCCGACTTTATCACTTCGTCCGGTAAAAAAAACGGAAAAAACCGCGAAAAATTT
>CAZCUQ010000198.1:0-1609 GCA_964501705.1 uncultured Ruminococcus sp.
ATCAGGCTGAAAAAGTCCTGAGTTCCGAGATAATTGATCCAGGGATAAGGGGTTTTCGGAGACTGTATAACATATTCCTTGTTCGCGTCGTCAAAATAACCGAATTTCATAAGAGTACCTCTTTCTGTTTATTAACTTTCACCGTGCATTTACGGCTTTACAAACTTATTATACCATTTAAAACGTTTAACTTCAATAGATTTCAAGAAATCGCGCAAAAAAATATTTTGTATTTTTTTGTGCAACATATACAAATTTTGCTACATCATACTCTTAATATTCTGAAACTCGGAGCCGATAAGCCTGTTAATCGTCTTCCGTTCATCTTCGCTGAAGTTTGACGCAAGCCTGCAATAAAAATCCTTTTTGTCGGCAGATTTTTTAATAATGTGGTATACGTGTTTTATCTTGTTCTTGTTGGTTATTTCATCATTTAATTGAGCGGAAATTTTTTGAAGTATCTTTGATTCATTTAATTGTTTTTCTTTAGCAGCAGTATCTTTTTTTGCAGGTTTTTCTTCGGCTGTTTTATTTTTCGCGGCACTCTTTCTGAACTGCACGATATCAAGCGGAATATTCTCCTCAAGCGATAACAGTTCATCAACGGCGTTAAGCTCGTCGGCGCTTATTTCCTTTGTGATCCTGTCGAGTTCTTCAAGGATCTGTGTTTTCTGTTCGCTTTCCGCTTCCGCTATCATACCGTGTATTTCATTTTGAGTTTTTATGCTTTCAAGAAGAATATTTTCTTCTTCGGCAAGAATTCTGTCAGCGGAGAGAATTTCATCGTCATTGATTACGGGTATATTATCGGGATTTTCAGCTTTTGGAGCAGAGAGGGCTTTTTTCTTTAACAGAGCCTTTTCATCAGATGAAATCCTTTCGATCGCTTTTTGCAGGTTTGGTACGCGATATATTTTTGAGCCTGAAAATTCATCTTTTGAAAGCCAGAACGACTTTACAAAATCATAGCCTGTATCGCTGGAGATTATAAAAAATGAATTATCGGGGTAAACTGCCGTACATCTTCCGAGAAATGTGGATAGCTGAAAATCAAGAGCGTTTTTTCCTCCCGCGCTGACTTCGGTATATCTGATATCGGCGGGACTGTTCATTATGTTCAGATGTGCGGAAACAGTAAGCGTCTGACTGTTTACAGTATAAAAAATAAATACTCTGTCTTTTTCGCCGAGCTTTTCTATTCCTTCAAGACCGGATGAATGAACATTTTCAAGATCAACAAAAAAAATCGCCATGATTATTCTCCTTTTTCAGATTAGATTTTTATTTTTAAGAGCAGAGGCAAGATAAAGAGAGCCTGCAATAATTACAAGTCCGTTTTTTCCCGCGGATTCCTTTGCTTTATTTACCGCTTCTTCAAGTCTGACGCTTTCGGCGTTTTTGAATAGTCCCGCAAGCTCGTCCGCAGGGCAAGCAGACGGATAGAATCCGTCTGTGCAGTATGCTTTCGCGACAAGAGGGGAGATATGCGAAATGGACGATTTAACGTCTTTTCCTCTCAGCATTCCGCATATCATGATTTTGGGAAACAGATCGGTGTTTTTGACAAGCTCGGAAAGTCTTTTCATTCCGTCGGGATTATGCGCTCCGT
>CAZCUQ010000199.1:0-1581 GCA_964501705.1 uncultured Ruminococcus sp.
TACAGCGGTGATCTCTGCCGGCTGGGATCCGGGAATGTTCTCTCTTCAGCGTCTTTACAGCAATATTATCCTGACAGACGGCAAGGATTACACATTCTGGGGGAAGGGAGTTTCTCAGGGTCATTCCGACGCGATAAGAAGAGTTGAAGGCGTAAAGGACGCAAAGCAGTACACTGTTCCCGTAGAAAGCGCCATGGAAGCCGCAAGAAGCGGAAAGAATCCCGAACTTTCCACACGCGAAAAGCATACGAGAGAATGTTACGTAGTTGCCGAAGAGGGAGCGGACAAGGCCCGGATAGAGAGAGACATCAAGACAATGCCGAATTATTTCAGCGACTATGACACAACAGTCCGGTTCATCACCGAAGAAGAACTCAAAAAGGATCACAGCGGACTTCCCCACGGAGGATTTGTCATAAGAACGGGCGCTACAGGTGAAAATAAAGAGCATAAGCACGTTATCGAGTACAGTATCAAGCTTGATTCAAATCCCGAATTCACGGGGTCGGTGCTTGTTGCCTGCGCGAGAGCGGCAGTCAGAATGAACAAAGAGGGCGGCATAGGCTGCAAGACAATGTTTGATATCCCGCCCGCATATCTTTCTTCCTTTGACGGAGAATATTTAAGAGCGCATATGCTTTAAGAATAAAAAAAATCCCCTCGGAAAGCTGTTCCGAGGGGATTTTTTTACGCTTGTGCTTTCTTCATTGAAGTCTTTTTGCCTTTGCCGCCCTTTTGACTCCGCTTTGATTCAAAATATACCCACAGCGGACCGGAAACGCAAAGCGACGAATACGTACCGGATATCATACCGAGCATGATAGGGAACGAAAACGAAATGATCGAATCAACTCCGTAAACAAACGCAACTATCGTAACTATCAGCATTGAAATAATAGTTGTTATTGATGTGTATATCGAACGCGTCATTGATTGATTCGTGCTGATATTTGTAATTTCCGCAAGGCTTAATTTTTGCTTTGCAAGAAGAGTTTTGTTTTCTCTTATTCTGTCGTAGATGACGATAGTGTTATTTATCGAGTAACCCAAAATCGTAAGAATGACCGCCATAAAGTTCGCGTCCACATCCATTCTGAAAATAACAAACGTTGCGTACACAACGAATATATCGTGGAAAAGCGCTATTACCGCGCATACGCCCGCGAGCCAGCCTCCGATGTTTTTAAATCTTACGGCAATATAAATTATCAGAACGACAGCCGAGAAAATAACAGCCACGAGACATTTTAAGAAGAATGTTTTACCCGAAGACGCCGAAACATCGGAGGATTCGATAAGCTCCAGATTATTCTCCGAATATTTTTCTCCGAGAGCTGTCGTAAGAGAAAGCTGTCCGTCAGAATTAAGTCCGTTTTTCGAGTTTATCTGCACCTGTATCTTATTTCTTCCCGATGAGAAATCCTCTCCTGTATTCACGGAGATATTCATTCCGCCGAGATTTTCGTTTACGGCGTTTTTGAAATCATTTTCGTCTATAGCTCCGTCGTAAAGATAGGTGAGCATTGTGCCGCCCGAAAACTGAATGTCAAGCTTTACTCCGAAAACGAACGAAAGGAGTAT
>CAZCUQ010000200.1:0-1554 GCA_964501705.1 uncultured Ruminococcus sp.
ACAGATTTCTCTTGCCTATGACGGCGAATTTGGATTTACCGCGCGGCTCAGTATCGAGCTTGGAAAGAAAAATGACGGCTTGTACGCTAATCTGTTCTATTACAATGACGCCGAACAGCTTGAATTTATGGACAGCTCTATAATCGAAAACGGCACTGCGAGCATAGATTTTACTCACGCTTCGGATTACGCGATCGTTATTGACAGTGAGCCTTTCATAATATTTGAGGACGTTTCGGCGGGAGCGGGAGTTTTCGCCGAGGATGATGTTGTTACGGAAGAAAAAGCGGTTCCGGCTGCCGCTGTTATAATAATTTCGCTTATTTCTGCGGCGTATGCTTTAAGCGGAAAAGCACGCAGGCGCAAACGTTAAAACCGCCCCTTGACATTTTCTCTCAGGCGGGGATTTATCCTTCCCGCTTATCGAGAGGAAATTCTGTCCGATCATTCCGATACGGTACAGCTTCTTCTTTCGTCCGTCTCTTCACTTGTTAGGCTTATTTGCATATGCTTCTTTCAGTATCGTTACCATTGTATACCATTGTATCGAAAGTCTTTTTTTCAATTCCTGTAATCTGCTTGAAATCTTTACTGCTCAGCCGTTCCGCTTTGGCATAGTAATCTGTTTTATCAGCCTTTTAATACTATCATTTTGGGCGTGATCTGTCAAGTCTGAATTAGTTTCCGAGGAGATCAAATGTCAAAAAAGTACTTGACAAGTAAGAAAAAATATGTTATACTTGTAATACAAAAAGGGAAGATTATACACTTTTGTAAATTTATCGGACATTCTCGGAAACCGTAGTGCGCCTGACGGAGAAAAATTTGTCGGCAGTCGTGCGTTGGTTTCTGAGGAGGTCTGCTGATAAAGGACGGTGAGATTTATGGCAGGAATCGATGGAATAAGCGGAATCGGAATAGGCGCAAGCTCCATGTCGGGAGTCGGCGGAGGATATTCCAACGCAAAGGATACAAAATCGGGTATCCGAATGAAAATCACAAAACTTAATGAACAACTCTCGGAGGCGGAAAAGGCACAGTCTTTTCAGGGAGTAAATCTTTCGTCTGAAATTTCTTCTCTTGAGAAAAGAATAGATAATCTGAAAAAACGTCTCGATAAGTTTGACGAAAGTGACAAAGGTGAATGCCAGACCTGTAAGAACCGAAAATATCAGGACGGCTCGGATGATCCCGGAGTGTCCTTTAAAACGCCTACGAAAATAAGCCCGGAAAATGCTTCGTCGGCAGTCAGAGGTCACGAAATGGAACACGTGACCCGCAATAAGGCTAAGGCTGACCGCGAGGGCAAAGAGGTTGTTTCACAGTCGGTAACTATACATACGGGTGTCTGCCCCGAATGCGGAAAATCCTACGTTTCGGGCGGAGTTACAAAAACCGTTACGCGTTCCAAGCAGGAGGACAAATATAAGGTCGGCATGGAAGACACTGAAAACGGGAAAATTTTTGATTCGGTCGCATAGCTTTGTCCGTCGCTTCGGATCTCCGAAACGGCGGATTTTTATGCTGAAAATATTGAAGATATGTTCTTTGTAA
>CAZCUQ010000201.1:0-1524 GCA_964501705.1 uncultured Ruminococcus sp.
TTGTACTTTTCGACGAGATAGAAAAGGCTCACGCGGATGTAAGCAATCTCCTGCTTCAAATTTTGGAGGACGGCGTTCTCACCGACAGCAAGGGCAGAAAAATAAGCTTTGGCAATACCATAATAATTCTCACTTCAAATATCGGAGCGGGTTTTATCACGGAAAAAAAGACGATAGGATTTTCGGATCAAAATGAGGACAAATGTATCAGAGAGAATGTTTTGTCAGAGCTTAAAAGAGAATTCCGTCCCGAACTTCTGAACCGTATCGACGAGATAATAGTGTTTAATAAGCTAAGCGAATCCGAAATGCCATATCTTACCGAAAGAATGTTGTCCGTTTTGAAGGAAAGAGCCGCGGCGCTTGAAATATCCGTCGAGTTTTCCGAGGGCGCCGTGGCGGAGCTGACAAAAGAGGGCTTCGGAAGCTTCGGCGCAAGGAAACTCAGACATACTATTACCACGAACGTTGAAAATCTTCTTTCCAAGAAAATTCTTTCGGGAGAAATTACAAAAGGCTCTAAGGCTGTGCTTGTCTACGAGGGCGGAAATTACGACTTCAAAGAAAGCGAAAAGGAAAGCGCTGTTTGATTAAATTAATTATTGCTTTAATTAAATTAATTTCATTATGATATTTATTTGTAAAGCTTTCGTATAAATTTTATTAAATTTATATTAACGAAAGAAATATCAGCCGAAAAAATCTCTGAAAAAATATTCGATTTATTAAATTCTTATGAAAACCGTTCATCTTGATCCTTTAATCAAGGCTTAAGAGAACGGCTTTTATGAGACTTTTGTAAAGAATCCACAAACTTAACGCAAAAAAAATGTGCAAAATCATACTGTATTGACTTTTTTTAAAAATGTGGTATAGTATAATCAAAGGAAAAAATTAAATTTCTGAAAGGCGGTAATACCGATGAAAACTACAATTGTAAACGGCGTATCTCTTCCCAATATCCCCTGGCAGGACAAGCCTGAGGGCTGCCGCGACATAGTATGGCGCTATGACGCAAACCCCATTATCAAGAGAGATCAGATAATGGTCAGGAAGGCTAACGGCTACAGAGAGCCTTCAAATTCCATTTTCAACAGCTCGGTCGTTCCCTATGAAGTTGACGGTCATAAATTCGCGGGCGTGTTCAGAGTTGACGACAGAGAAAGAAACATGGAGCTTCATGTGGGATTCTCCGATGACGGTATCAACTGGGATATTAACGAGGAAAGAATCAAGTTTAAATGCGATATTCCCGAGGTGGCGGAGTGGCAGTACGGCTATGATCCCAGAGTCTGCAAGCTTGAGGATAAATATATCGTTACATGGTGCAACGCTTACGGCTGGAAGCCTACTATCGGGATTGCGTATACCTATGATTTCAAGGAATTCACCCAGCTTGAAAACGCTTATCTTCCCTTTAACCGCAACGGCGTAATGTTCCCCAGAAAGATAAACGGAAAGTATATGATGATGAGCCGTCCGTCTGACAGCGGACATACTCCTTTCGGCGATATGTACATTTCC